>JAHEBK010000139.1 GCA_024642295.1 Flavobacterium sp.
GTAAAACAAAAATCTTCTTTTTTTGTGATAATTGAATCGAAAAAAAGGGAAATACTCGTGAGTCTTATTGATTAATTTCAAACTGTGCTATAACAAACCCTTGAATAAGATATTTTTTAGACTCCCAAAAAATTAGAAGATATCCAACTCTTCCTGGTCTAAAAAACAAGAAAAAAACAAGATCTGCTTCTAAAAAAACTACTGTTTTCTAGATTGATTTTACTTTGGTTTGTCCATAAAAAAGCAATAAATTAGCACCTTCAAAAAATATAAAAATCACAATGAAAGATACTGCGCTTACGCACATACACGAAGCTCTTGGTGCCAAAATGCTCCCTTTTGCAGGTTATAACATGCCTATTTCGTACGAAGGAATTAATGCTGAACATGAAACAGTACGAAATGCAGTAGGTGTTTTTGATGTTTCGCACATGGGAGAATTTTTACTTTCGGGACCTAATGCACTAGCTTTAATCCAAAAAGTAACTTCAAATGATGCTGCAACTTTGGTGGATGGAAAAGCACAATATTCTTGTTTACCAAATGCAACTGGCGGAATTGTAGATGATTTATTGGTGTACAAAATCAAAGACGAGCAATATTTATTAGTGGTTAACGCTTCAAATATTGATAAAGACTGGGAATGGATTTCGAACCAAAACGATTTGGATGTAGAGATGAAAAACCTTTCGGATGAATATTCTTTATTAGCCATTCAAGGACCTAAAGCGGTTGAAGCAATGCAATCTTTGACTTCGGTTGATTTGAGTGCAATTGCTTATTATCATTTTCAAGTTGGTGATTTTGCAGGAATTGAGCATGTTATCATTTCAGCAACTGGCTATACTGGTGCTGGAGGTTTTGAGATATATTGTAAAAACAATGAAGTAGAACAAATTTGGAATAAAGTTTTTCAAGCGGGAGCAGCTTTTGGAATCAAACCAATAGGACTAGCAGCTCGTGATACGTTGCGTCTTGAAATGGGATT
The DNA here is from genome assembly GCA_024642295.1 of Flavobacterium sp. GTDB lineage: Bacteria > Bacteroidota > Bacteroidia > Flavobacteriales > Flavobacteriaceae > Flavobacterium. The sequence continues at coordinate 989 of JAHEBK010000139.1, forward strand.
CTGTTTGTATGGAAACGACATCAACGATACCACTTCTCCAATTGAAGCGGGATTAGGTTGGATTACCAAATTCAACAAAGAATTTACCAATTCGGAAAATCTTAAACAACAAAAAGAAACTGGTGTTACAAGAAAATTGATTGGTTTTGAAATGCAAGAACGCGCTATTCCACGTCACGATTACGAAATTGTAGATGCTAATGGTAATGAAATCGGTATTGTTACTTCAGGAACGATGTCACCTTCTTTAAATAAAGGAATTGGATTGGGATATGTGACAGTAGATAATAGCACTGTTGATAGTGAAATATTTATCCGCATTCGTAAAAAAGATGCAGTAGCCAAAGTCGTTAAATTGCCTTTTTACAAAAAATAACAACCAAAGAACACCATTTTATCTTTAAATTTATTTCTATAAAAACCATTTTTTTATAAACCATTTAAAACGATAAATTTAAAAGTAAACTGGCATAAATCATTTTAAAACTTGCGGAATAATTGTATTTTTGTACCGCATAAAAAATAAAAATCAGAAATGGGAAGAGCGTTTGAGTTCAGAAAAGGTAGAAAAATGAAGCGTTGGTCAGCTATGGCTAAAGCATTTACCCGAATTGGAAAAGATATCGTAATGGCAGTTAAGGAAGGTGGACCAAATCCTGAAGCCAATTCAAGATTAAGAGCCGTAATCCAAAATGCTAAGGCAGCTAATATGCCGAAAGACAATGTGGAACGCGCTATTAAAAAAGCAACTGATAAAGATACTGCCAACTATAAAGAAGTATTGTTTGAAGGCTATGCTCCTCACGGAATTGCGCTTTTGATAGAAACTGCAACTGACAACAACAACAGAACCGTTGCGAATGTGAGAAGCTATTTTAACAAATGCAATGGAACAATGGGAACGCAAGGATCTGTTGAATTTATGTTTGACCACACCTGTAACTTTCGTATTCCAAAAGAAGGAATCGATGCTGAGGAATTAGAATTAGAATTAATTGATTTTGGTGCTGAAGAGGTATTTGAAGACGAAGACGGAATTTTAATTTATGCTCCTTTTAATAGTTTTGGAACTATCCAAAAAGAATTAGAATCTAGAAATTTAGAAATTCTTTCATCAGGTTTTGAACGTATTCCTCAAATTACAAAAAAATTGACTGAAGCTGAAATGGCTGACGTTGAAAAACTAATTGAAAAAATGGAAGAAGACGATGACGTGATGAACGTTTATCATACTATGGAAGAAGCTTAACAGCCACTTTTACCAAAAAAAATTAAACTCTAGCTACGGCTGGAGTTTTTTTTATTCCACCAATTGGTTTTGGTATTTTAACAGAAACTTGCCGACTGTTGTAGGGAAAGAATCAATCAAAATGGTAACTTTGCTTTTTTGCCAAAAATATGCTAGATACAGACAATACGATTGAAGTACTGGGCGCGAGAGTGCACAATCTTAAAAATATAGACATCTCGATTCCAAGAGAGAAATTAGTGGTTATCACAGGGCTTTCAGGCTCAGGAAAATCGTCTTTAGCTTTTGATACGATCTATGCCGAAGGACAACGACGTTATGTAGAAACCTTTTCGGCTTATGCACGTCAGTTTTTAGGTGGATTAGAACGCCCTGATGTTGATAAAATTGACGGACTTTCTCCTGTGATTGCTATTGAACAAAAAACGACCAGTAAAAGTCCACGCTCAACAGTAGGTACAATTACAGAAATTTATGATTTCTTGCGTTTGCTTTATGCTCGTGCTGCAGATGCGTACAGCTACAACACAGGCGAGAAAATGGTATCGTATTCTGATGAGCAAATCAAAGACCTGATTAGTACCGATTTTAACAACAAACGCATCAACATCTTAGCCCCAGTCATCAAAGCAAGAAAAGGGCATTATGGCGAACTGTTCCAACAAATTGCCAAACAAGGATTTCTAAAAGTACGTGTAAATGGCGAAATTCGAGATATCACAACTGGAATGAAACTTGACCGTTACAAGACGCACGACATTGAAATTGTAGTCGACAGAATGGCAATTAACACTACTCCTGATACCCAAAAAAGATTAGGAGAAAGCATTAATACTGCCATGCATCACGGTGAAAATGTACTAATGGTCTTGGATCAAGACAGCAATGAGGTTCGCTATTTTAGTCGGAACTTGATGTGTCCTAGTACTGGAATTTCGTATCAAAACCCAGAACCCAATTTATTTTCATTCAACTCCCCAAAAGGCGCTTGCGAGCATTGCAAAGGACTTGGAACAGTGAATGAAATTAACCTTAAAAAAATATTACCTAATCCTAAATTGTCTATCAAAGCAGGTGGATTCTTGCCTTTAGGCGAATATAAATCATCTTGGATTTTCAAGCAATTAGAGACTATAGGTGAGCGATTTGGTTTTAAAATCACAGATCCTATCGAAAGCATTTCTGTAGAAGCTATGGAAATGATATTGAACGGAGGAAAAGAAAAATTCAGCATTTCTTCTAAAGATTTAGGGGTTACACGTGAATATAAAATTGAGTTTGAAGGAATTGCTCACTTTATTAAAAACCAACACGACGAAAGTGGTTCTAGCACAATCAGACGTTGGGCTAAAGAATTCATGGACGAAATTGACTGTCCTATATGTAAAGGATCCAGATTGAAAAAAGAAGCCAACTACTTTAGAGTCAATGAAAAAAATATTACCGAATTATGCACCATGGACATTTCGGATTTGACGGCTTGGTTTGAGGATTTAAACAGTAATTTATCCGAAAAGCAGATGGCGATTGCTACTGAGGTTTTAAAAGAAATCAAAGACCGATTGGCTTTTTTAATGAACGTAGGTTTAAACTACCTAGCCTTGAGTCGTAGCTCAAAATCACTTTCAGGTGGTGAGGCACAACGCATTCGGTTGGCAACGCAAATAGGTTCACAACTCGTGGGCGTTTTATATATTTTGGACGAACCTAGTATTGGTTTACACCAAAGAGACAATGAAAAACTCATCCGTTCTCTAGAGCAATTACGTGATATTGGGAACTCGGTTATTGTTGTAGAACACGACAAAGACATGATGGAGCGCGCCGATTATGTAATTGATATTGGCCCGAAAGCAGGAAAGTTTGGAGGTGAAATTATAAGTATTGGTACGCCTTCGGAAACACTTGCTTCCGAGACAATTACTGCGCAATACTTAAATGGTACATTGAAGTTTGAAATCCCTAAAAAACGTCGTGAAGGAAACGGAAATTCCCTTAAACTTACAGGAGCAACAGGGAACAATTTAAAGAATGTTTCTATCGATTTGCCCTTAGGAAAATTAATTTGTGTAACGGGAGTTTCAGGAAGTGGTAAATCAACTTTGATCAATGAAACACTCTATCCTATTTTGAATGCGCACTTTTTTAACGGTGTCAAAAAACCACAACCCTATAAAAAAATTGAAGGACTCGAACATATTGACAAAGTAATTGATATTGACCAAAGTCCAATTGGGCGAACCCCTCGCTCCAATCCAGCTACATATACGGAAGTTTTTACTGAAATACGTAAACTATACACCATGACGCCTGAAAGCATGATTCGAGGATATAAAGCGGGTCGTTTTAGTTTTAATGTGAAAGGTGGTCGCTGTGAAACCTGCGAAGGATCAGGAGTACGAACCATCGAAATGAACTTTTTACCTGATGTTTATGTAGAATGTGAAACCTGTCAAGGCAAGCGTTTTAACCGTGAAACACTCGAAATTCGATACAAAGGAAAATCCATTTCAGATGTACTGAACATGACAGTTGATGAAGCAGTTCCATTCTTCGAAATGATTCCTAAAATCTTCCGTAAAGTAAAAACCATCCAAGATGTTGGATTAGGATACATCACTCTAGGGCAACAAAGCACAACGCTATCAGGTGGTGAAGCGCAACGTATCAAACTAGCCGGTGAACTTTCTAAAAAAGACACTGGAAATACATTTTACATTTTGGACGAACCCACTACAGGGCTCCATTTTGAAGACATCCGCGTCTTGATGGATGTCATTAATAAGTTGGTAGAAAAAGGAAATACGATTCTGATTATCGAGCACAACATGGATGTCATTAAACTAGCCGATTACATTATCGACATAGGTCCTGAAGGAGGAAAAGGCGGCGGAAAAGTCGTAGCTACCGGAACTCCAGAAGAAGTAAGCATCAACAAAAAAAGTTATACCGCTAAGTTTCTAAAGAAGGAACTTGAGTAAATTCCTCTCCAAAGGAGAAATACAAACCTAAAAACAAATAGTATAGAGAATACTCTTTTACTTAATTTAGGATTAAAACAAAATTCATTTACTTTAAAAAAAATCTTTAATGTTTACTACT
>JAHEBK010000140.1 GCA_024642295.1 Flavobacterium sp.
GTTTTGAATACGAAAGGATTACAGTTTTCTATTCAACAACAAATTACAGAAACAGAAAATAAAATTAATTTTTTATTAGGTCGCTTTCCACAACCTGTTGAAAGAGATGATAATTCATTCGAGAAATTAAGACCAGCTAACGTTCATGCAGGAATTCCATCGCAACTATTAGAAAACAGACCTGATATCAAACAAGCAGAAATGGAATTGGTAGCAGCCAAATTAGATATTAAAGTAGCCAAAGCACAATTTTATCCTTCCTTAGGGATTTCAGCTGGGATAGGTTATCAAGCTTTTAATGCTAAATATTTATTAGATACTCCTGAATCATTATTGTATTCCTTTGCAGGTGATTTAGTGGCTCCTTTAATTAATAGAAATGCAATCAAAGCGACTTATCTTAGTGCGAATGCAAAGCAAATTCAAGCGGTTTATAATTATGAAAGAACTCTTGTGAATGCTTATGTAGAGGTCGCGAATCAATTGGCCAAAATCAAAAACATGGAGCAAAGCTATAATTTAAAATCACAACAAGTTGAAGCGTTGAATCAGTCGGTAACTATATCTAATGATTTATTTCGTTCAGCAAGAGCAGATTATATGGAAGTATTGTTGACACAACGTGAAGCTTTGGAATCTAAATTTGAACTTATCGAAACCAAAAAACAACAAATGAATGCTTTTGTTAATATATACAGAGCCTTAGGTGGAGGATGGAATTAAATCCACTTAATGTTTGTTTTGTGTTTACTTGTGAAAGAAAGCGGCTGCTTGAAAAGACAGCCGTTTTTGATTTTAGTTTTTTTTTAACACATAGAATTATAGTATTTTTGGATTAAACAAAACGCTTTGCTTCACATAGCAAAACAAAGTATTTAGTGCTATTTAGAGCAAATTTATTACATCAGTTGCAGTTTATATAAAATAACTTTTATTCTAAGAGTAGTCTTTTTTTGTATAACTATGATTAACTATACTGAGCAAAGCGACTTGATCACAATGAAAAATCTATGCTTCTATGTGTTTTAAAAACATTTTAACGTTTAAGTTTATATCAATTTTTAAACTAGTAGCCTTTAATTCTTTTTACCCAAAGTATATTTTTCACTATGTGGTTTTTTCAATTGCAATCCTGAAATTTCAGCTGTCAATTTGTTCGGAACTGTAGTAGTATATTTTATTTTTTGCGGATAATCATTATTTAGATTTTCAAAAACAAATTGATTAGTTTCAGTTTCTTTGTATAAAAAGATAATGGGTTCGTTATTGTTTTGACCTTTAATGAGTGTTTTATAAGTAAGATTTTCTCCTAATTGTTGCAAAATCATCGTTTCTTGGTGAATGGTATCTGTTCCTTTTAAAAATACAGAATTCCCATTATAAGTACTGTCGTTTATTTTTATCCAGTTCTCCGATAAGACACCGTCAGCTAATTTAAGTTCCCAATTCCCGAGTAATCCTTGGGCAGATTGAATGAGTTCTTTATCTGATTTGGAATTACTGTTGTTGCAAGAAACTAGTGCGGTAAGTAGCAATAAAAGGGTCGTTTTTTGAACCATTTTTCAAGATTTAAATGACATTGTTTTAAATGGCTAAATTATAAAAAAATAGAATAGGGTAGAATTTTTGTTTTTTAGTTCGTTCGCTTAGTTGAAAAATTTCACTATTTTAAAAGTTGTTCTTCAAAATACTATAAACCAATTCTTTAGTTGCTGGTTGTCCGTTGATTTTTGCTCTAACCACATCAAAGCTGACTTTGAAATCACAACCAATTTTATAATCACTACAACCATAGGCTGTTTTTCCTTTTAAGACATGTCCTTTTTGACATTTTGGACAAATTAAATTGTCTGATACTGCTTTAGCAGATGGACTAGCTGTCGCTCCTTTTTTTGGTTCTAAAACAAGTTTGAAATTTTCGTCAAAACGCAACAAACCTTCCACTGTTCCAGTTTCAGTTTTAAAGTCTTTTAAATTGACTGTCGAGCCTTTTTGAAGCAAACGCAAATATTGGTTTTCGGATATTTTTTTCTCAGCAAATGTAAAGGGCAAGACCAAATCACAACCTTCTTTATAACCAGAACAACCATAAGCTGATTTTCCTTTGATAAGCATACCTTTTTTGCATTTCGGGCAGGTTTCTACAGTAATTCCAGCTACTTTCTTTTGCTCTACTTTAACTTCCTGTTTTTGAATGTTGTCAGTATGTGAAATGTTTGCACGCTTGGTTTCACTTCTCACTTCATAAACCAAAGCATCCACCATTCGTTTCATGTTATTGATAAACGCAGTCGCAGTAAATGTTCCTTTTTCAATGTCTTTTAATTGTTTTTCCCAAGTTCCAGTAAGCTCCGCAGATTTTATCAATTCGTTCTGAATCGTATCAATCAATTGAATTCCTGTAGGCGTAGGCAAAACTTGTTTTTTGTTTCGAACAATGTATTGACGCTTAAATAACGTTTCAATTATGTTTGCCCGAGTGGATGGACGACCAATACCATTTTCTTTCATCAACTCTCGTAAATCATCGTCATCAACTTGTTTTCCTGCGGTTTCCATGGCACGTAATAACGATGCCTCAGTAAATTGATTGGGTGGTTTGGTTTCTTTTTCTAAAAATGAAGGTTGGTGTGGTCCTTTTTCGCCAATGACAAAATCAGGTAATACATCCGCTTCTTTTTCTTTTGCATTAGGGTCTTCAAAAACAACGCGCCAGCCTTTTTTGAGAATTACTTTTCCCGTGGTTTTAAAATGAACATTGGCTGCTTTTCCTATTACGGTCGTATTGGCAACCAAACAGTCATCATAAAACGAAGCGATAAATCGCTTTACAATAATATCATAAACCAACTGTTGGTTGTATTGCAAATTTGATTGTATTCCTGTGGGAATAATAGCGTGGTGATCAGTGACTTTTTTATCGTTGAAAACCTTAGCTGATTTCTTTATTTTTTTGCCCAATAGCGGTTGTGTTAACTCGGCATAGTTGGTTAACTTTTGCAAAATCCCTGGTACTTTAGGGTAAATATCGTTCGGTAAAAAAGTGGTGTCTACTCTAGGGTAGGTTACTACTTTTTGTTCGTATAAAGCTTGTGCAATTTTCAATGTTTCTTCGGCTGAGAAGCCAAATTTAGTATTGCAATACACTTGTAATCCTGTTAAATCAAAGAGTTTTGGCGCAAATTCATTTCCGTTCTTTTTATCGGTTGATACAATTTCGAACTCACTTTCTTTAACTTTATTGGCTAGAAATTCTCCATCTTCTTTTTTCAAAAAACGACCTTCTTCATAGCTAAAAAGTGTTTCTCGGTACAAGGTTTGTAATTCCCAATAGGGTTGAGGTTTAAAGTTTTCGATTTCTTTATATCGATCCACGACCATTGCAAGTGTGGGAGTTTGGACACGTCCAATAGACAAAACTTGCTTATAACCTCCGTGTTTTACAGTGTATAAACGTGTCGCGTTCATACCCAATAACCAGTCGCCAATGGCTCTCGAAAAACCAGCATAAAACAAATTATCGTAATTAGCAGATGGTTTTAAATTCTCAAATCCCTCTTTAATCGCTTCAGTAGTTAGGGACGAAATCCATAAACGTTTGACTTCACCTTTGTAATTAGCTTCGTTCATTACCCAACGCTGAATCAGTTCTCCTTCTTGTCCCGCATCCCCGCAATTGATCACCAATTCGGCTTTATCAAACAAAGTTTTGATAATCTTAAATTGCTTCTGAATTCCTTGTTGTTCCACCACCTTGGTCTCAAACTTTTCTGGAAGCATGGGTAAGTTGTTCAAATCCCAACTTTTCCAATACGATTTATAATCGTTCGGTTCTTTTAAGGTGCATAAATGCCCAAAGGTGTAAGTTACCACATAACCATTGCCTTCAAAATAGCCGTCGTGCTTGGTATTAGCACCCAAAACGGATGCGATTTCACGTGCTACACTTGGTTTTTCGGCAATACAGACCTTCATTTTCTTTATCTAAAATTGAAGACGCAAATTAGGAATTTATAAGTTGGTATTAAAAAGAAACTATTAGGAGTTATGAACGGGTTGTACTATTGTGTAGTTTATTATTTTGGTTTGGCTACTCTATACGCTCATAAATTTTTTGGTACTTCATTCAATAAAGAAATACTTTCTACTATTGCTTTGAGAATTTTAACATCAATTTCAGGTTATTTTAATTGTTTCAAATTTAAGTCACTTATTAAAATATATATTATTAACAGTCCTACGAAAATTGCTGAATGAATATGTAGTAGCGGTTTTAATACATTTATAACCAGATAATCACATGGAGTTCTTTGTCAATTTCAATGCCTTCTTTTTTTCGGATTTCTGCTTTTAAAGGTAATAAATAAGTGTTTGCTTTTGTGTCAAACCAAATCGCAGTTTTCCAATCACTTTTGCCGACTTTTGCTACTGCTTTTAATCTTCCCCAACCTTCTTCTTCCGATTTTAGGGAAGTTCTAATTTCTTTTGCCATTTCTTTAGGAAGTGAAACAAAATACCAGCCACCAGGCGAAGCATGTTGCCATGGTTTTTCTGAAAACTCATATTTTATTTTTCCGTTCAATTTTATTTGTTTTATGTTTTTAGCATCGATTGTGAGCTATTCAAATATAGAATTAAATTAAGAAAAAGCTTATTTGGAAACAAGTATTTCTTGTAAAAGAAACCGTTATTTTATCCTATATCCCTAGCCCCAGTAGTAGTGAAAAGCCTTTGCAGTTGAGAACCACTTTTTTCTTGTGGTGGTAGAGCGACTGGAAGAAGCTCCTGCCAGCACGTAGAAAAAGGGTTTGAAACGGTGAAGCTTGAAACGGATGATGGGAAGGAGCTCTAGAAATTGTTTAATCGATTCACCGTTTGTTTGTTTATTTGTTTTCGGATTTTGAATTAGAAATTATATTTTTTTGGCTGTGTGGAAAAGGTATAACTAATGCGAGAAAATGAATAGTTTTTTTGTATTTTTGCACTCCAATAAAGGAATATAAAGTATGTTAGATAGACTTCAAATAGTAAAACAGCGTTTTGATGAGATTTCGGATTTGATTATTCAGCCCGATGTTATTGCCGATCAAAAGCGTTATGTACAACTAAATAAGGAATACAAAGACCTGAAGGCACTAGCCGAAAAAAGAGACGAATACGTGCTTTTGATGGCGAATATTGAAGAAGCCAACGAAATTATCGCTGACGGTAGTGATGCTGATATGACCGAAATGGCTAAGATGCAACTGGATGAAGCCAAAGAACGCTTGCCAATACTGGAAGAGGAAATCAAATTTATGTTGATTCCTAAAGATCCTGAGGATGCTAAGAAC
>JAHEBK010000141.1 GCA_024642295.1 Flavobacterium sp.
AAGGGATTAATATTGCATTTTTAAACCAACAAGATTTGATGCTAATTAGTTTGGCCAGCTGGAAAACAATTCAGGATTCTAATAACGAATGGCTTATTGATGTTCCATCGGTATTAATTATTAAACCTTAAAATGAGTTGGAAATTTAGTATTCAAAGAACCAGCGAGTTTTTAGTATCTTTTTTCTTAATCACTAAAGCCCTAAATTAAGTACAAAACTCAATTTGATAGCAATATTGTCCTCAAATTTAGATAATTGATTGGGTCCATAACGGTAAAAAGCGGTTAATCCTAATCCATTGAAAATTTGATTGAGTTCAAAGCCCGATTCAAAAAAACCATCGTTTAAGGTTTTAAAATCCAATCCTACATGCTGTTCTGGTTTGTCCAAATTTCCCCATGCCATTCTGGAAACTAAAACAAAAGAAGGTTTCACTTTTGATACTAATTTGACTCTGTTGAAGCTGTGTTTGAATTGGAAATACATAAATTCACTAGAGAAAAACTCATTGAAAAACATGGTCTCAAAACTGTTTTTACCCGCAAAAGTAATTCTTTGAATTATCGTTTCTTTAGTGATATTGTTTGGAGAGGTATTGTATAAATGCGTGATTGGAACATCGCCTAAAGCGTATCCAGCTTGCAATAACAAGTTGGTTTTTTGACCATTTAGATATTTCTTTTCATATTCTGTTTTAAAATCAAACTTGCTAAACTGAAAGTCATTTTGGAAAAATTTAGGCAATGCCTGAGTGTATTGAAAAGTGAATTTTGGGAATCGTTTTTCAATTTCGATTTTTCCAGTAGGTGTTTGCATAAAGTCACTAAACGGATTCCACTGCAAGGAAAGTTTAGCCGTGGTCATTTCAAAATGTGAATATAATTTGTTGTTTAAGTTATACGCATAATCAAATTTAGGTTCAACCTGTGTGTAAGCCAGTTCCCAAATACTTTCTGTTTTAGGAATGATAGCGGTTTCGAGATAGGTTCTCCAACTCACATAATTGTAAAATGTACTAATGTTAATTGGTCTTGGATCATAGAGTTTGAATGGGATTTTGTCAATCAAAAACAAGGTACTTGCAATCTCACGTACATCATCAGTGTAGGAAGCACCAATCCATGAATTCGAAAATTTACCGATACGTACCGCACTACCCAAATGGTATTTGAAAATCCCGTCTTTAGTTCCGTAAGCGGAATAAGCATCTATTTTGAATTTCCTAGAAAATTGCTCATTGGTTACCCCTCCAAAACCCAAACGGAAACCTTCGTAATTATTGTACTTGAAAATTTTGCGCAAATCAATATCAAAGTACGGAATAGGCAAGTATCCGTTGATGATTTTTCGACCAAAACGAACTTTGCTTTCAAAACGTTTTTTGATAGCCAAACTATCTAAAGCAACATAGGTTTTTTGCTCTCTAAGATTTAATTTTTCTGTTCGATAAGTATTCCAAAAAGATTCTGGCTTATTGAGTGCATCGTCTTTGATTTCTATCGCAATAAAGGATTTTTTGACTTCAAATGGGATATTATATTGAATATCGAAAATATTGGTTTTGGATAGCAAATACACATAATCTGATGGTTGTTTTTTTCGGGTTTTAAAATCTACTTCATAATCTCCATCAAATTGAATTGTTCCACCCAATATTTTGATATCATCGTCATTTTTACCTTTTACAATTTTAAATGTTTTGTTGGTTGGAAACCACAATTTTTCTTCAGGAATGTATTTGAATTCATGAGTACCATTGATGTCAAGCACGCCTTTAATACGCATAATGGCTTTGGCAATGGCATAACTATTTTGGTCAATATAAAGCACTCCTTCTAGACCTGAAGCTTTTTGCTTTTTCTTGTTTTTAAAATGAATCATATACGTTGGACGCCCCTCAATATCTAGACTGTCTAACAATTTGTAGTTGTAATCTACGAGCGCATCTTTAGCAATAGGACTGTTATATTGTGTTTCAAAAAGTTCGTAATTCGAATCATAAACAGAAAAAGATTGGAGGTTGAAACCAATAATCTCATAGATAGGATGTTTTAATCCCGCCATTTGGGTTCCTAAAATGGTTTCTTTTAAGGAGTTATTTTTGAATTGAAATTGCGAAACTTTCTCCGTTTGAAACAAATGGTGTTTGCTGACTACTTCTTTGAATTTGTAATTGGTAGAATCGATTTTACTGAAAATAGTTTGTCCATTTTTAGTACTATAAATAGAATCTAATTTGCCATTAATGGAATCCGAATGTGCAGTAACAATAAGTTTGTTGTAGGCTTTGAATTCAAAACTGCTGAGTTTGTCTTTGGGGTTATTGTTGCTTTTTTGTGCAATGACTTTTTTGATAATGGCTAAAGCTGGGTTTTCATTTTTAACATTAACACTCTTTAAAGCGATACTGTTAGGCCAAAGATAAACCGTGTATAAAGTAATGTTTTGACTTATAGTATATTTAGCAGGCGTAAAACCAACATACGAAACCTCAAAAATTGTACTGTTAGGATTGGTTTGAAACGTAAATTTGCCATCGACATCCGTACTATTACGCTTGTGACCATTATAGGTAATAGTTGCAAAAGGAAGAGCTTTATTTGTCTTGGCATCTTTTACAATTCCATTTATTTGAAACTGCGCTTGAATAGAAAAGCTAAAGAATAAAAAGAGCCAGCCAAAATATTTCATAGAATTGCTTTCTATTTAAACGAATGTGGTTTCATTTTGTTTTGCAAAAATAGGAATAAAAAACCCTTAAGTGGTTGCTCCTAAAACAAAAAAAATCCGTTTACAGTCGCAAACGGATTTTAAGTATATAGCAGTCAATGTTAGACTTTCATAATTTCAGCTTCTTTTACGGATAGAAGTTCGTCAATACTTTTGATAAAAGTGTTGGTCAAGTTTTGTACTTGGTCTTCAGCACTTTTGCAAATATCCTCAGAAGTTCCGTCTTTTTCAAGTTTTTTAATCTCCGTATTAGCGTCTTTACGAGCATTACGAATACTAATTTTAGCATCTTCTGCTTCTGATTTAGCTTGTTTTGCTAAATCACGTCTTCTGTCTTCTGTCAATGGTGGAACGCTAATGATGATAACATCTCCGTTATTCATTGGGTTGAAACCTAGATTAGCAATCATAATCGCTTTCTCGATAGGTTGCAACATGCTTTTTTCAAAAGGCTGTAGCGTAATTGTTCGCGCATCAGGAACACTAATTTTAGCCACCTGAGAAAGTGGTGTAGACGAACCGTAATAATCAACAAAAACACTTCCTAGCATGGCTGGTGATGCTTTCCCTGCACGAATATTTAAAAATGCTTTTTCTAAATGTTCAATAGAACCCGCCATGGATTCCTCTGTGCTATCTAATATAAAATCAATTTCTTCAGTCATAATTTAGATGTTTAGATTTTTAGACTATTCGATTGCTGTTACTCTAACAATCTAATGGTCTAACAGTCTATTATATATTTACTACCGTTCCTATGTTGTCTCCGTTACAGATTTTTTCAAGGTTCCCTATTTTGTTCATATCAAAAATCACAATTGGGAGTTTATTTTCTTGGCTTAAAGTAAAGGCTGTTGTGTCCATTACGTTTAATCCTTTTTTAAGTACATCATCAAATGAAATCGTATCAAACTTAATGGCTGCTGCATTTTTTTCTGGGTCACTATCGTAAACACCATCTACACGAGTCCCTTTAAGAATCACATCAGCATTGATTTCAACACCTCTCAAAACCGCAGCAGTATCTGTGGTAAAATAAGGATTTCCTGTTCCTGCTCCAAAGATTACAATTCTTCCTTTCTCTAGGTGACGCACGGCTCTACGTTTGATGTATGGTTCAGCAATCGCTTCGATTTTTAAGGCAGTTTGTAGTCTTGTCAACATTCCTTTGTCTTCCAGAGCACCTTGTAAAGCCATTCCGTTGATAATGGTAGCTAACATTCCCATATAATCTCCCTGCACTCTATCCATCCCTGCACTTGCACCAGCAACTCCTCTAAAGATATTTCCTCCTCCAATTACGATGGCAATTTCTACGCCTTTGTCGTGAATTTTTTTGATTTCTACTGCATATTCAGCTAATCTAACGGGGTCAATACCGTATTGTCTTTCTCCCATTAAAGCTTCGCCACTTAATTTCAGAAGAATCCTTTTGTATTTCATGTGTTTGTTGAGTTGTTTGGTGCAAATATAGTCATATTCTTTTTTTTTGAAATAGTGTCGACTATTTTTTATCCATTAAGTTTGTTCTAGGCGTTTTTATTGCTTTGCAGAGGAACCAATCGTACTAATTTTTCTTATAAGTTGTTGTTGTTTTTATCTCCGTATTCTATGATGATTCCGTTTTCAACTGCTTTTTTCAAATCTCTACTATCTGTCGCAGATGATAAATCCTTAAAATGATTTAAATAATTTTTTCTTGTAAATTCATCTACAAAAGATTCTATAAAAACTTGCATTCTGTCTTCATTTGAAAGTTTTTTTATTGAATTTTCCAAAAGTTCATTTAAAGATTGGTCAATTATACTCAGCATTAATTCAATGAATTTTGTTGATTTTCCTTCTTTATCCGAATCAGATAAAGAACTATAGTATGCTGATTGGTTTTTACTAAATATTTGGCATTTAGTTCTCCAATCTTTTCAGATATTGAATCAATGAATTTTACTATTTGTGACGTGATTTCGTATCGTGGATTCGTAATTTTGATACTATCAAAAATATACATTTAATTCGAATGTGACACTATGGTGGGGAATATTACCTTTGAGAATAAGCGTTAGAAACTCATCTATTTCAATTTTCTAGAAGTAGCTAAGGATATTACTAATCTTTATATAAATAGCGATTGCTTCGCCTGTTTGCTATCGCTCGAGTCATTCTTGTGGACGCAAAGTCAAAGACTATTGCTCAGCAGCTACACTTTAAGGAGCTGGTTATTTTGTTTCGAGACTTACCCAAATACAGACATTCTTTCTCCAAAAACCCTTGATAAAATTCCTGAAAATAAAATTAAAATTAACAATGTACTCATAACAATAAGTATAATTTCCCAATTTATAAATTTTTTAAATGCTTTTTCAAAAGATGAATTTAACGTTTTAATATTTTGAAATTCAGCTATTAATTTTGTGTTTATTTCATACTTTTTATACCAAAAAAAAGCAATTAAAAAAAAGACAATACCCACTACGAAATTAATAATGTTCAGACCATAGTAATTACTTCCGATTGTTAAAATACTACTTAGAACCCAAAATCCTATGTTCAAATAATTTATTATTTTGAAAAAAGTTGAAATCATATTTG
>JAHEBK010000142.1 GCA_024642295.1 Flavobacterium sp.
GTTGAATAACAATTACCTCTAATAACTAGACAAAAAGAGAGAAAGCATTGAATGCTTTCTCTCTTTTTTTATCTATCCAAACAACATTTACAAAATAATAATTAAGTTCTAATAAAAAAAAGACCGTCCTTTCAGACAGTCTTTCTAATATTGAATTTGAATTGTTTTTAATCTGCTAAAACAATTACTTTATTATCTTTCATTTCAATAGTTCCTGAATTGATTGCTAAAGTATAGTTTTGATCATTTAATTTGGTAAACAAACCAACAGATTCTTTACTAAAATTAAAGCTTGTAGCAGCAATATTAACAGTTCCTTTTTGAAGAATTGAAACTATTGGCGCGTGATTATTTAAAATTTGAAAACTTCCATCAACACCTGGAACAGTGATTGAAGTAATTTCTCCCTTAAATAATGAAGCTTCTGGTGATACTATTTCTAAAATCATAATTTTTTGAGTTATGAATTATAAATTATGAATTATAAGTTTATTGAAAAACTCATAACTCATAACTCATAACTTATTATTAAGCTTCCGCCAACATTTTTTCTCCAGCTTCGATAGCTTCTTCGATAGTACCTTTAAGGTTAAATGCTGATTCTGGTAAGTGATCTAATTCACCATCAATAATCATATTGAATCCTTTGATAGTATCTTTAATATCAACCAATACTCCAGGAATACCTGTAAATTGTTCCGCTACGTGGAAAGGCTGAGATAAGAAACGTTGAACACGACGTGCTCTAGAAACTGCTAATTTATCTTCCTCAGATAACTCTTCCATACCTAAGATGGCGATAATATCTTGCAATTGTTTGTATTTTTGAAGAATCTCTTTTACTCTTTGTGCGCAATCGTAATGCTCATTTCCTAAGATTTGAGGAGTCAATATACGAGAAGTAGAATCCAATGGATCAACCGCTGGATAAATACCTAACTCAGCAATCTTACGAGACAATACTGTAGTAGCATCTAAGTGAGCAAACGTTGTTGCAGGCGCAGGGTCAGTTAAGTCATCCGCAGGAACGTAAACCGCTTGTACAGATGTAATAGAACCTTTATTTGTTGATGTGATACGCTCTTGCATCGCACCCATTTCTGTTGCTAATGTTGGTTGGTAACCTACTGCAGATGGCATACGCCCTAAAAGTGCTGATACCTCAGAACCTGCTTGAGTAAAACGGAAGATATTATCAACAAAGAACAATACATCTTTACCTTGGTCAGAACCTGCGCCATCACGGAAATACTCCGCAATAGATAATCCAGATAATGCTACACGAGCACGAGCTCCAGGAGGCTCATTCATTTGTCCAAAAACGAAAGTAGCTTTAGACTCTCTCATTCCAGGTAAATCTACTTTAGACAAATCCCATCCTCCATTTTCCATAGAGTGCATGAATTCTTCACCGTATTTAATAATTCCTGACTCTAACATCTCACGAAGTAAGTCATTCCCTTCACGTGTTCTTTCCCCTACTCCTGCGAATACTGAAAGTCCACCGTGACCTTTTGCAATATTGTTAATCAACTCTTGAATCAATACTGTTTTACCTACTCCAGCACCTCCAAACAATCCAATTTTACCTCCTTTTGCATAAGGCTCAATCAAATCGATTACTTTAATACCTGTAAATAAAACTTCTGATGAAGTTGCTAAATCTTCGAATTTTGGTGCTTGACGGTGAATTGACATCCCATTATCACCTGTTTTAGGCAATTCTGGCAATCCATCGATAGCATCTCCTACCACATTAAACAAACGTCCATAAACATCCGCCCCAATTGGCATTTGAATAGGATTCCCTGTCCCTACTACTTCATAACCTCTACTCAAACCATCTGTTGAGTCCATAGATATGGTACGAACTGTATTTTCACCAATATGAGATTGTACTTCAAGAATTAACTTTGTACCATCTTTTTTTATGATTTCTAATGAATCATAAATTTTCGGAAGCTCAACATCTTTACCGTTGAAAACTACATCGACTACAGGACCAATGATTTGCGCAACTTTTCCTATTACTTTTGACATTACTTATGTATTTATTAAATAGCTAATTAGGTTTATGAATACAAACA
Source organism: Flavobacterium sp. (assembly GCA_024642295.1). Taxonomy (GTDB): domain Bacteria; phylum Bacteroidota; class Bacteroidia; order Flavobacteriales; family Flavobacteriaceae; genus Flavobacterium. The sequence continues at coordinate 2,088 of JAHEBK010000142.1, forward strand.
ATCAATTTCTACTAACTGACTGCATTTTTCAGAGTGCAAAGATAATTTTTTAAAACAAAAAATCAATAATTTTTTAAATAAAAAAGATGATTTTTTTGCATTATCAGCTATCACACTAGCAAATTCATAGAATTTACCAAAAAACAAAACCACCTTATTATAAAATAGGTGGTTTAATCTTAATTTTTTAAATATTATTTATGGCTTAATTGTAAATGAAGCAAATATTTGTCTACCTATTGCGCCTGCACCCAAGACTTGAGTATATTCTTTTCCTCCCAAATTAGCCGCACCAATTTTAAATACTGATTTAATTGAAGGAAAACTATAATTTAACTGAGCATCCAGCACTGTTGCTGAATCAACCATTCCTGTAGAAAAAGACGATTCCCATAAATACTCACTATTCCATCTTCCACTAATATTAAATCCAAAGTTTTTAAACAATTTATCATTACCAATTGAAGCTTTTACTCTGTTTTTAGGAGTATTAAATCCTGCTTGAAAGCTTGGGTCTTTAGACTGGTCAAAACTAAACTCAGCATAATTATAACTAATTCCTATATCATAATTACCAAAAAACTTTTTTGATAATCCAACTCCAATCCCATAAGATTGAATTTCTAATGGTGTATTAGTATACAATTGATAAGCTCTATAATCATTATTTCGAATCGCGAGTATACTTTGTACTTCAGGATTAGTAGTATATGTTGGCGCCCCTGAAACAAAATTAAAGGATTCGCTTGCTTTACCATATGAAGGAGCTAACGCCAAAGCTCTACCTATAAAATTATTATATACATTATAATAACCATTAATATCTACAAATACTTTTTGAATTTGGGAACGATACCCTAACTCAATTGCTTTTACCTGTTCTGGTTTCACTAAGCCTACATTCGTTTTTTTCAATAATGCTGATGCTCCAGGCAGGTTTGCAGGATTAGCTGCCGCAAAGACTGCAAAGGCTTCCACAGAAGCTCTTGTATACGAATTATAATAAGCATTTTCACCATTTACAGTAACGGTTGATGCTCCACCTGTATATAACTGTCCTGCACTGGAAATAGGCAAGACCTCCGAATATCTCAATAAATTATCTGTCGCAGAGCCTAACAACAATAGAGGACCAGCATTAAATCCAATATACTGGTCTTGCGTTCCAGGATTTCTAAAACCTGTTTGATAAGACAGTCTAAAATTATGGTTTTTTTCCTCTCCCCCTAAATACATTAATGAAACTCTTGGTGAATAGTTGCCCTCAAAATTTTCAGATTTATCATAACGAATAGAACCCGTAAATTTCAATTTATCCCCCATAAATTTCTTTTGCAACTGGGTATATAAGCCATATTCTTTATAATCAATACTACTGTTTGCATCCGTATAAATCCTCCCAAACGAGTTTAACAGATACTGTCTGTAAGAACCACCCACTTGTATCTCCGCAAATTTGATTAAATCTCTAAAATTATAATTAACATCTGAATGGTATATCTTTGAATTATCAACCAACTTTGCACCAGTTAACGAGTTGGGATCAGCAATTACTTTATCTAATGCCGCTTTGAATGCTGCTGTGCCTGGAACTAATCTACCATCATCTGCTTTACTTCGGGCAAAAGAATGTGATGCGGTAACATTTCCAGGAGACAACCCTGGCACTACACCAGAATAAGCTCCAATATAATTTGTCAAATAATCCGTAAACCACTGTTTATTTGACTTCCAAGAATTATTTACATTCCAACCTGCAAACAACATATCATAAGATGCTCCTCCATCCTCAGTTGTTGTATAGCCTCTTATGAAAAAGTTTTTTCCTTTAATTTCTATTTTATGTTGTTGCATGAAAAAATTATTCAAGTAATACCTGTTTCCTCCTTGATACACTGCATTACCCAAACCAAACTTGCTTAACCAAATAATTTCTAACCGCTCATCTCCTAATGGCCGAAAATGAAGAGAGAAATCAACTTTAGTATTCCCAGCTTTATTATCCGTTAAATCAACCTCATTATATCCTGTTCTTGAAACCACTGTATTTAAAGATGGTATTGTAGCCAACAATCCTGATGGAGCAATACTAGCTAAATTTGTTGCTATCTCATCACCATAAACATTTAATCCATTATAACCAGGATTAGCCCTAGTTTGACCAGTTATAGTACCATTTTTATATTCATTATAATTGTTTGCATACCAATCAGTACCTTGTAAGTATGTAAAATTAAATTTAGCTGCAAAATGCTTATCAAAAGCATGAGCCATTCTTATTCCAAAATCATAAAAATTATTGGTTCCCGCTGCTTCTTGACTCGTTTGACCATATTTAAAATACGTTGAAATCCCTTGGTACTGGAACGGACTTTTACTATTCATAAACATAATCCCGTTAAAGGCATTGGCCCCATATAATGCAGAGGAAGCCCCAGGCAATAATTCGACATTTTGAATGTCAATCTCTGAAATACCAATCATATTACCCAAAACAAAATTTAAAAGTGGAGATGAATTATCCATTCCGTCTACCAATTGCAAAAAACGTTCATTTGCTACCGTAGCAAAACCTCTAGTATTAATGGATTTAAAAGTTAAACTGCTCGTATTCATATGAACCTCCTTCATATTTTCCAAACCATCATAAAAACTAGGCGAAGCGGTTTTCTTGATTTCCTTCAAGCTCATTCTTTCCACAGTTACTGGAGATTCAAAAATTCTTTCTGGACTTCTAGATGCCGAAATCACAATCTCATTCAACTTCGTTTCTTCATTTTTCAATACAATAGCAATCTTTTGATTTTTAGAAGTTATACTAACCATTTGTGATTCATAACCTACACTAGATATTAAAACCGACCAAGGTAATTTTTTTGAAGATTTAAGAACAAACTTTCCTTCACTGTCTGTTATAGTTCCAGACAAATCTCCTTCAATACTAATATTTACAGCTATTAAAGCTTCATTATTACTATTTACTACTGACCCAGAAATTGTGTTTTGAGCAAAACCAACATTACAAAACATAACAAATAAAAAAAACAAGTAATTTTTCATGGAGCTGAATTTTAAGATTTTACCCTTCTAATATACTAAATTTTCAAAATATTTAACAATAAATTACTTTAATGAATCCCTCAAATGATATAGTTCGAAGTAAAAAATATTAATTTTATCAAACAAAAAAACATTGTTTTAGTT
>JAHEBK010000143.1 GCA_024642295.1 Flavobacterium sp.
CTATTATCAGTGTAATTTATTTGAATATTTTTCACACTGGTTAAAACCCCTAATAACCCATCCATAAATGGATTTTCTTTGGCAACTGGTTTTGCCGCAATATTCACTACTTTTTCTCCTGGTTTAGGAATTGTTTTAGGTTTCATCAATTGCTTTCCTGCAGGTTTTTTTACTAAACCTAAGTACTTATACAACATATCCATATTAAAAGTACTGTTCAAGGTATGCGTTCTTGAATTCTGAATGGTATTCCCTAAATTATAGGTATTCCCTTCAATCTCTAATTCTGATAAAAATGTAGAAGAACGTTGCCAACTATAGTTTCCAGTATAAACATAATTTGCTTTTACAAAACTAAAAAGTGGAATTTTATTAATTGGCAATTCGTAATTCACCACCAATTGTTGCGTATGATTGAAGGCTTCTCCTGGATCCCAGTAGCTGTCCCAAATTCTAAAATCATCTATCGGTTCGTTATCTTCATTCAAATAATTTTTCACAATATTATTAGAAGTAGCACCATATCCTAATTTTAATGATTTTGTCAAATTATAATTAAAACCATACTGATAATTAAAAGCAAAATTTCTTCGATACAAGGGATCAAGCCCAATTCCATCAACATTTTCAACTTGTCTAAATTCTTGACGGTTATATTGTCTTAAAATGTTAGTATTAAATGAAATATTTGTTGGCAAATAATTAAAATTAAAATCACTTAGCAATTTCCAATAGGTGCTTTTCTTCATGAATTTTGTTTTCTTGAAAGGCTCTATTGGCTTAGACTGAAAACTATATCCGTAATCTACAGAAGTACTTGCTTGTTGGTCTAGGTAATCTTCAATTTCGTAATCATGACGCTCTACTTTATTATAAGATTGCGAAAAAGTGAAATTCTCTGGGTCATAAATATGTTGTTTTTGCTCAGGACTTCTTTGTTTTCTAACACCTATAAAATTAATACTTGTGCGTTTCGTGTAATCTATTGCTCTGTTAACAATATTATCGCGCTCCGCTTTACTATCTGTATTATCTAGTAATTCTTTAATCTTAATATCTGCATTAAAAGGGTCATATATAGGAGTAATCGTTTCTTCCCCTACAGAATAGTTAAAAGGCAAATTGACGCCCCATTTATTTGGCAATAATTTACCCAGATTAATATTCGTTACAATATTATACTGCAAAATATCTTCACGACTTCTTTCATTTGGCCCTTGTTCAATAGCACCAAAACCTGCTGTGCTTTTCTTTCCAGTAGCAGAAACAGTTGCAAAATCAGCAAAATTAGTATCGACATTCAATAAGGCAGCCATACCTCCAGAATTATCCATGTCAGCCAAACGAAGCTCATTAAACCACACTTCCCCTTTTATATTTTGCTCATCTAGATTTGGGTCTAATTCGATATTGTTTTTCACCCCTACCATTAAGGTTCTTACTAATCCAAAATTAGGATTTCCTTTTACCCCTAATCTTAACTTGCTAGTATTCCCTCCTAGTTCTAATTCATCTTGATAATAAATTCCATCTAACGGTAAATCTGCTACTGCTATACCTTTGGATTTAATTTTTAATTTTGTCAATAAACTCAAAGCCAAATCTATCTCATTTTCTGCAGGCCAAACTTGCTCAGCTGTCAGTTTCTCACAACCAGATGGCACTGTCACTTTTAATGGAATTTCAATTTGATAGAAGTTATCTGTAAAATCATTACCAAAACGAATAAAGGCTGACATTTGACCGTCTCTTAATTCCGTTTGCATCGGCAAACTTTCAGCATGCAAAAACATTTTTAGTTTTTTATACTGACGCATATCAATGCTAACATTCTTAAATACAGCTCTTGAATCTTCAGGCTCTAATCCGTTACCAGAAACCCTCAATGACAAGGCTTGTTCATTCTGATTAATCACTGTATTGTTATTATACAATTGTTCTCTTTGAACTCCTGGAGGTTGGATGTAATTAACAGGGCATCTTGTATCGTTCTCTTGTACATTTACTGTCAAAACATCTAAATCCGTATTGTCATTATCAACGTTAGTATCTTTAAAATCAAGTGTATTAAGATACCTTCTCCAATCGCCTCTTACCAAATCTAATGAACCAAAACGCAAGGTTATTTCTTCATCAAAACCAGTCATAAACATTCGCATAAAACGAATTGATCTAAAATCATCTATGTTACCAATTTTATTTTGTGGTTGTTGCACCGGAATCTTAAATTGAATCCATCTCGCCACAGTTGTTTCACCATTTGGTAAAGGAACTGAAGTTTCACGAATATCAGTAATATAATTCGTGCCAATTTCCATTCCTTTTCTCATATCAATACTATACTCATAATACGCATTAATGGTATTCATGGTATTATCTCTATTGACATCTTCGACATCAGGTACAGCTGTCGAACCTCTGTTAGCATCCGTAATATCTACAGCTGAATTCCCTTGAACTCCATTGTAATTTTTATACCTATCAACAATACTTCCTGATGTATTCAAATAAAAAGTATAATCATCAGCTGCAGGATCTGGATCAGAAGCAAAATTAGTATAGATTGCACCCTCTTTACTATTAGGCAATCCGTCTAAACCAACGTCTTGATTGGTTCGGTTTGTTTGATTTGCATCAAAGGCATAAATCAAAGATTGAGAGGCTGGCACATCACCCCAATTAGCTACCCCAGGATTTGGCTTTGAAATAATTTGATCAGGTCCAAGTCCATTTTCAAATTGTTTTTTGCCATCTTTCAAAATATCCTCAGATACCTCTCCTAGGTTAAAATACAATTTCCCCGTATTTGTCAGCGAAGATTCCCCTTTGCCTACGTAAGGATCTTGCACCCAAAACTGAATGTATTCCACATTTCCTTGCTCAAAATTAGTGGAGTTTATTTCTCTCGTTATTCCTCCAAAATTTCCTTTTGGATCTACAGCAAAATTTAAATTATTATTATATGGGCCACGCTCCTTTGGGAAATAAGTTAAATCCAATGTACTTATCACTTGGGTCTGTCCCAAAGGAATATCGGTATTAGGATACAATTCTCCACTAAAAACCCTTCTTGTTTTATTTAATGACAAATCATTATTAGATATACCTGATGGTTTTGAAGTATAAAAAACAGGATCAATAGTATACCAAGCTAATTTTGCTCTCTTAAAACCATAATCTAAGGTATTTGATTGAGCATTAAAGGTATTATCGTTGCTATTATTAATTAAAGGAGTTGATGACAAGCTCCAAGCATAAGCAGATCGCATATCAATAGTTGATTGCGAACCTTCAAAATCATCAACATAAATAGTTGATTCTCCACCAAAACTATCTATTTTTGAAGCATTAGGACGCAAAAATGCAATTTCTCCTCTAACTGATAAATTCGAAGGTACATCTGTATCAACATTTGGCAATTTATTCACCAATCTCGTAAAGAAAGGAACCTCAGTAGAAAAATTAGTATTAAAACCAAAAATGGTATTGTTTATAGATTCTTGCCCATAATTTGATTTTTGAGTAAAAGGTCTTTCAGACATTTTTAATAAAGTACCACCCACAACAAATTTATCCGAAATTTTATGTTCAACATTTACTCCCATAAATCGAGTTGTTTGCTGTCCAAAAATAGAATTGTTTTCTAAGGAAACATTTATAGGTGTATTTGAAGCTTGCAAGGAAGCGTCTAAAATTTGTACACGCCCCAGTTGATAATTAACACTGTAATCAACACCTTCCACTAATTTACGCCCTCCAGCCGTTACAACTACAGAACCTTGAGGTACGTTAAATGCCCCTATAGGAATACCATCACTCCCTGTTGACTTATATTTTCCTCTTAAAAGAAATTTGTTTTTTTCACTGTCTTGCAATGCACCTGATTGAGTACTGCGATACATACTTCTAAAAACATATTTCTTTTGGTTATCATTATAAGTCCCAGGATTACTATAAACACTTATATCTGATGGATTATTTTTATCCTTTAACTTATTAAAAAGTAATTCCCCAAAAGGCTCTTTAGTAGTAAAAATAATTCTCCCATTCTGAGGATCCACTGTAAGACCAGGCATAAAATCAAAGAAACCATCACCACCAGTTTGTGGGTCATTATTATAATTTAATTTATCAAGATTAAATACTTTCAACAATGGAGTCTCAGTAACTCTATTCTCTACTGTTGGATTTGGTGGAAAAGGGACTGGATTTCCAGCCACATCTTTAGCTTCGGTAATATAATTTAATGGAGAAGGGTCTGTATATAAAATATTAAACCTAAAATCCTCTTGCTTCACTTGATAAGCTCCTGGAATTTGATAAATATTTTTCATCATCAAATTCCAGATAGGATTTTTAACATTGGTTAAATTACTTTTTAATAATTTCAAAATCAAACATTGTGTAATAACCGCTTGGTCTGCCGAAGTTCCGGTAACTACAGTTGATTCAATACCATCATTACCAAACTCTCCTACTTGATATACCTTATCTCCAATGGTATATTCATAAGCAACCGCTAAAACTTCATCGTTTGAAAGTCTTTGTTGCAAAGAGATATACCCCAATTGTGGATGATAGGTGAATTCATTTGAACTTAATTTTCGAGCATTTTCTAACTTAGAATAATCCTGCCCTTCTATAGCTGTATAGCCCTCAAATCCAGAATTGGCAGTTGCAATTTCTCTAATATTTGAATTCAACAAACCCTCTATTGGATTTCCTATTTTTGCTGGATCATACCCATTATTTGAATTGTCTGCAGGTGAATTAACAGGATTTCTAAACATCCCTGCCGATGGATCCCTGACAACCAATTCATTTACCGGAATATCCGTTTGTTCGCCTTCCCCTAAATCTTGAAGTCCTATTATGTTTCTTAAATTATTTGAATTTGAATTAATACGGTTTTGTCTATTGGTAACCCAAACCTCAATCCTAGTAATTTGAGCACGACTATCAATAAACGGATAATTTTTAAGAGAAGAATCATACTTATTTCTAAAATATTGTGATAAGAAAAAATGCCTATCATTATCATAATCCAAAGCAAACACATCAAAATCCTGAATAGTACCCCCTCCTTGAACAACTACGCTTTTCGTTTGTGACTTTTGCTCAGAAAAAACACCTGTAACAGTGGTTTTTCCAAACTGCAATTGTGCTTTAACACCAAATAAACTTTGAGCACCTCGAATCAAAGAGCTATTCAAAGGCATACTTACATTTCCAATTTCAATTTTTTGAATAATATCATCTTCGGTGGGTGAGTAA
>JAHEBK010000144.1 GCA_024642295.1 Flavobacterium sp.
GAGTATGATGAGCTTTGCATTTTTAGGTTGGGTAAATAGACTCGCAGGTGGATTTTTCAGTGTCTTAAAAATGATTCTGATATTGAGTGTGGTTTTCAATCTTTTTCAGAAAATCAATTTTAATAACTGGTTAGTAAAACAAGAAACTTTTGATAATTCTATGTTTTACAATCCCATTCAAAAAGTATCTCAATTCGTATTTCCAAAACTAGAAACTTGGTACGATGATGTCAAAACGAAAACAGTGAAAAGTCAGGAAACGAAAGTGTAGTTTGTCATTGCGAGCGAAGCGCGGCAATCTCGTAAAGTAAATCAAGTTCAGTGAATCACACAACTCAAAACAAAGCCTGATGTATTGGGCGTGTTTAGTTTGTTCCTCGCAATGACAGGGTGTCTCGTCTTAAAATACGTTTACTTCACTTCCTTAATCGCTTGCATATCAATCCAACCTTCAGTTCCATCGGTCAATTGAATTTTTTTCCATTTAGAAACCGTTTCTATAACAAAAACTTTCGTTCCTTCATGTAACACTACTACGGCACTACTTGCTTTTTGGGGTTCGCTGTAAACTTCGGCGATATCCGCAAAAACAACTGCTGGTCTTTCATTCTCCCAATGACTTTTTTCAAATAAAGCAGCGGCAACACTAATGACTAAAAACACCAAAAAGAGAAACATTCCAAAGAAAAATATCCTTTTGGTTTGTGTGAAAGCCGAGAAATAATAGCCCACAAAAGCCAATAAAAACAAGACTGAAAAACCAATCGAAATCCACGCCCAAGTATTGTAAGGATAGATGCCTGTAAAGTCTCTAAGCAATTTGGCAAAACCAACTTTAGGAACAACTTTGATTTCGTCAATCGTTCTTTTTTGAGCAAATTTTAGATTGTTAATCACATCAGCATCGTCTGGATTCAATACTAAGGCTTTCTCATAATTGTAAATTGCAGGTGCTACTTTGTTGAGCTTGTAATAACAATTTCCCAAATTATAATACAGTTCCGCCGAATGTTGTTTCGATTTTAAAATACTCTCGTATGCAACAACAGCCTCTTTGTACTTCCCATTTTGGTACAAACTATTGGCTTGCTCAAAATTCCCTTGCGCAAAGAAAACTTGAGTGATTAGTAATACTATGATATAAAAAATGTTCTTCATAACCCGTTGGGTGTAAAATTTAATAAGTATATTTTTTTATTTATAGTTTCGCTCTTTTTTGTCATTCCGACGAAGGAGGAATCACATAATCTGAGTTACTAGTGTGATTCCTCCTTCGTCGGAATGACATGCTACCGATTACAATATTTAATTTTAAAGTAATCCCGTTTCCAAAACCTTTGTGTGCTTTGCGCTTCCATTGTGTCCTTTGTGTTTAAAATAACTCCTAAACAATCTGCTTCTCTAAATCAGCAATGATCAACACTGCTTTATTAAAATCGTCTTGAATTTCCGTGCTTGATGCGGGTGCATAACGTGCAAATTCGCAGTTCTCCGTAAGATTGATGAAATCAGTTACAGTTTCTGGTTTCGCATTTTTGGATAATAAAATTTCTCTAATATTCTCTTTACTCATTTCTGAGGTTTCGATATGCAATTTGGCTTTCAAGAAATTATGCATGGCTTTTTCAAGTGCCACATAAAACGGTTCTTTGTTTGCAATTTGTTTTTTCGCTTCCGATAAATATTTCTTCGCCAGTCTGTTGTTCGCTTTGATACGGTTTCCAAAGACATCACTGTCAATGGCTTCTTTTTTCTTTTTAGCCAATACAATGATTGGAACCAATAAGAAAGGTAAAAACAACAAGCTATAAAATAAATTAGAACCCAAGAAATCATCTTGTTCCATTGGAACCAAATTCGTTTTTGTTTTTAGATATTTGAATTGTTCTGGAGCTATAACGGTATTTTTTGTTGTGCTGTTATTGGCTGTTCTAGTATCTGTTGGTCCATCGAGAACGTTTATCATAATCTCAGGAGAACTGATGGTTTTATAGCTATTAGAATCCAAATCAAAGTAACTAAACTGTAGCGGTTTGATAGGGTAGTTTCCTTTGTATTGCGGTACAATGGTGTAGCTGTCTGCAATTTTTCCCGTCATTCCTGATAGTGGCGTGTCTACTTTTTCAGTATGCACGGCGTCATACATTTCTAAGGCATTTGGCACTACTGGTTTTGGTAAAGTGAAAAGTTTTAAATTTCCTTTTCCAACAGCACTTACAACCAAATCTAAACTTTCGCCATTTTTCAAACTCGTTTTAGTAGGTGTTACTTTAAAATCAAAACGACCAACGGCTCCTGTGAAATCAGCTGGTTTTCCTGCTTCAGGAAGTGCTTTTACAGTAATGGTTTTGCTTCCAGCGGATACATTTTTGGTGCTTTCGGTAATTAATTGTCTACCAAACATATCTCTACGATTGGATGGCAACTGCACATCAATATCCAGGCTCAAAGGTTCGATGTCCAATTTCCCTGATTTTTGTGGATACAAAACCGTTTTTCGCAAAACAGCATAACGGTAACGTTCTCCTTTGAACATCCCTTCTTCCACAATCAACTGTTTTACATCAATGTTTTGAGACCAAAAGTTATTGTATTTCGGCTTGCTCAATTCTTTGAAATTGGTAATACCTATGTTGTAACCAAAATACAGTTTGTAGACGACCGTAATTGGTTCGTTGACATAGGGGTTTGTTTTTGAAATTTCTGCAACTAAATACAAATTACTATTAGCAGATACAGATGTATCGTTAGGGTCTCTAGGTTGTTGAACAGCTTCGGTTACATTGATTTTTAAAGGGGCTGTTTTATAGACTTTCCCTTCGTACTCAATAGTTGCTGACTTGATAGTCAAATTCCCTTTTTGAGTAGGCACTAAATAATAAGAATACACTTTTTCAAAAGAACTTCTTCCATTAATCCAAGATTGGCTTACAGATTGGCTAGGGCCAGCAATAATTTGAAAACCATCAAAAGAAGGTTGGTTGAAATTATCACCGTCGATATTCATAAAAAAATCAATACGCAATCGTTCGTTTACTCCTAGTGTATTTTTGCTAACTCTGGCTTCAAACTGAACCTGAGCTATAATTGCTTGACAACTTAATAGTATGAAGACTAAAAAATGTTTCATTTGATAATTACTGTGAATAGTTGTTTTTTTTAAAGTTTACCAGTCTTTGTCAGTGTCTACTGGTTTTCCTTTGACTTTATTTGCGTTTACTTTTCCTTGGATTTTCTTTTCTTCGTTGTTTACGGCATCTAAAAGATTTTGTAAACGTTCTTTGGAAATCCCTCCAGGTGTTGGTTTAGGCTGACCATCTTCTGGTTTATCTCCTTTGTTTTGGTCTTTTTTATCTTTGTCGCCGTCTTTTTTATCCTTGTCCTTATCGCCTTTGTCGTCGTTCTTATCCTTATTATCGCCGTCTTTCTTGTCTTTGTTTTTATCGTCCTTTTTATCCTTGTCTTTATCTTTATCCTTGTCTTTGTTCTTATCCTTATCGTCGTTTTTAGGAGGATTTTCTTTTAGCATTTTCTTCGCTAGGGCAAAATTATATCTCGTTTCTTCATCAGAAGGATTGTTGCGCAACGCATTTTTATACGCTTCGACTGCTTGCGTATAATCTTTCTCTTTCATGAACACATTCCCTAAGTTATGATAGGCTTTGTGTTTTTGACTTCTTGAGTTGTTTTTTTCGATAGCTTTTGCGTAAGCGAATTTTGCTTCCGAAGTTTGGTTTTGTTTGTAGATAGCATTTCCTAAATTATAATTAGCAATGGTTTTGTTATTGAATTTAGCATTCGAAATTCTATAATTTGCTTCAGCATCTACAAAATTATTTTCAGCATATTCTTCGTTTGCTTTAGGTAATACGGTGTCTTTTTTTTGTGCATTCACAGTTCCTATACCCCAGCAAAGGAATAGTGAAAATAAGAATGGGTATTTATTAAAAATAGTCATTTCTAGTTTTTTATTCATTAAATAAATTCAGCTTTTTCACCCAGCTTGTTTTTCTATCTAACAAGAAAATATCAGCGAAAAGTAATATAAAAGCAAATCCTAAAAACCACTGAAATTGCGATTGAAAATCGGCCATTTGTGTGGCTTCAAATTCGGTTTTTTGAATTTTATCCAAAGTGTTTTTGATGTACTCCATCGTTTGTTTGGTATTATTACCATTCACATAACCCCCTTTGGTTGCTTTAGCAATGGTTTCAAGGCTGACTTGATTTAGTTTGGTCACAACCACATCACCATTTCTATCTCTTTGGTAGCTTTCAACAACTCCATTTCTTTTCAATGGAATGGTAGCGCCTTTTTCAGTCCCAACTCCAATGGTAATAATGCGCATTCCTTCTTTGTTAGCTTCTTCGGCTGCTGCCAAAGCTCCTTCAGAATGGTCCTCGCCATCTGATATCAAAATCAAAAGTTTGCTCGTTTTGCTTTTGTCATCAAAATAAGTTGCGGATAATCGAATCGCTTCGTCTAATGATGTTCCCTTGGACGAAACCATATCGGGACTCATACTTTGCAAAAACATTTTGGCAACACTATAATCGGTAGTAATCGGTAATACTGGGAAAGCACTTCCTGCATACGCCACAATTCCTATACGGTCATTTCCTAATTGATTAATGATTTGGGAAACGAGTTGTTTGCTTTTTTCTAATCGGTTGGGTGCTATGTCTTCGGCCAACATACTTTTGGATACATCCATCGCAAAAACAATATCGATTCCTTCTCGTTTTACCGTTTCCATCTTCGTACCAATTTTTGGATTTACCAATCCTAAAATCAATCCTACTAAAGCCAATAAAAGAACAATCAATTTCAAAACAGGTTTGAAAATCGAGCGTTCTGGACTCAATTTATTGATGGATTCAATAGCTCCAAACTCTTTTTGTTTTTTTCTTTTCCAATACATATTGTACAAAAATAGAAGCACCACCAAGGGCAGTAAAAAAAAGAGGTATAAATATTTTGATTCGTCTAATTCCATATCTTTTAAACACTAAGGACACAAAGATTTCGCTGAGGTCACTATGTTATTATTTTTATTTAAAAGCTTTTGTTTTCATTTGCATTCCAATTGTAAACTTCTAACTCTTAACTTCTAACTTTTCCTAAATAAAACTTTTATAAACTGTTTTTCGTAATCCAAATTCTAGTAACAATAAAAACCCTGCTAACAAAACCAAGGGTCTGTATTTCTCATCATAATCGTAAAACTTCAATTCT
>JAHEBK010000145.1 GCA_024642295.1 Flavobacterium sp.
TGCAGCGATACCAGGTAAAACACGACCTTCAAGCATCTCAAGCATAGCTCCGCCACCTGTTGAAACATAACTTACTTTGTCTTCAAAACCAAATTGTTTTACTGCAGCAACTGAATCTCCACCACCTACAAGTGAGAACGCTCCGTTAGCTGTTGATTCAGCAATATAATCCCCCAAAGCAATTGTTCCTTTCGCAAAAGATTCCATTTCGAAAACTCCTAATGGACCATTCCAAAGAATTGTTTTAGAATCTAAGATTACTTTTTTGAAGTTTTCCAATGATTTTGGGCCTGCATCAAGACCTTCCCATCCATCAGGAATTTCTCTTACGTCAACTACTTGTGTATTGGCAGTATTTGAAAAATCATCAGCAGCAATTACATCCACAGGAATGTGAATTTGAACCCCTTTTTCTTTTGCTAAACGCAAAATTTCCAATGCCAATTCTTGTTTGTCATCTTCACAGATAGAATTCCCTACTTTCCCACCAAGTGCTTTTACGAAAGTAAAAGTCATTCCACCACCGATAATCATGTGGTCAACTTTGTCTAAAATGTTTTCGATAACTGTAATTTTAGAAGATACTTTAGAGCCTCCTAAAACAGCTGTTACTGGTTTTTCGCTATCTTTTAATACTTTATTGATGCTTTCAATTTCTTTAGCTAATAAAAACCCAAAACATTTAGCTGTTGGGAAAAATTGTGCAATGATTGTTGTTGAAGCATGCGCTCTGTGCGCCGTTCCAAAAGCATCATTTACATAAATGTCTCCAAGTGAAGCCAATTCTTTAGAGAAAGCTACATCCCCTGCTTCTTCTTCCGCATGAAAACGTAAATTTTCTAACAATAAAACTTCCCCTGCTTTTAAGTCGATTGAAGCTGCAGTAGCTACTTCACCAACACAGTTTGAAGCAAATTTTACAGGAACTCCAAGAATTTCTGATGTTTTATTTAAAATATGTTTTAACGAATATTTGTCTTCTGCTCCTTTTGGTCTTCCTAAGTGAGACATCAAAATAACACTTCCACCATCAGCAAGAATTTTGTCAATAGTTGGTTTTGCAGAAACGATACGAGTGGTATCAGTTATGTTGAAATTTTCGTCCAAAGGCACGTTAAAATCAACACGAATTATTGCTTTTTTATTTTTAAAATCAAAGTCGTTTAAAGTCTTCATTAGATTTGTTTTAAGTTTATTTTTCTCAAAGATTAGCAAATATAGAACTTTTAGATTAGGAAAATATTTGAATAATCTAAAAAACACCGTCTTTTAGGAACGAAAACGATGTAACTGATTAATTATTTGTAATATTTTACAATAGAATTAATTTTTTATACCAAAAACATCCAAAATGTATTTTTAAAAAACCATTTTTAAGCCTATTTGAGATAAAAACAAACGAAAGCATTCGCCTTGAAACTTTATTTCCTAATATTTTTGACTAAACCATTTTCTGTTATCTTTGCTTTATGCTATTTTCTGAAATTTTAGGACAAGAACACATCAAAAACCACCTGACTCAAAGTGCTAGTTCAGGACGTATTCCGCACGCTCAATTATTTGTAGGACCAGAAGGAAGCGGTACTTTACCGATGGCGATTGCTTATGCACAATACATTTTGTGTAGCAATCAAAATGGAGAGAACACAGGAGAAAATACCGCCTGTAATCTTAAGTTTGATAAAATAGCCCATCCCGACTTGCATTTTGCCTATCCCACTGTCACCACAACCGAAGTTAAGAAAAGTCCCAAAAGCATTGATTTTATTGTCGATTGGAGAGAATTCATTTTACAACAACCCTATGGTGGGCTGTTTGATTGGTATGCGATTTTGGGTGTCGAAAACAAGCAAGGAGAAATTAGGGTTGATGATGCTCAGGAAATTTTGAAATCATTGTCTTTGAAATCCTATGAAGGAGGACATAAAATTATGATTGTTTGGATGGCAGATAAACTCAATATTTCGGCTTCCAATAAGTTGTTGAAATTACTGGAAGAGCCACCTGAGAAAACTATTTTTATATTAATTAGTGAAAACGAAGAAGATATCATTCAAACGATTCGTTCTCGTTGCCAAATTTTGCATTTTAATGGTTTGAGCCAAGCAGTTATTGCCGATGCATTAATTTCCAGAGAAGGTATCGACCCCAAACAAGCTCAAAAAATAGCACATCAAGCACAAGGGAATTATAACAAAGCCTTGCATTTGCTCCATGATGATAGTGAAGAATTTCCGTTTGAAGAATGGTTTGTTACTTGGGTAAGAGCTGCTTTTAAAGCTAAAAAAGACGCTTCAGCCATACAAGAATTAATTCTTTGGAGCGAAAAAATTGCCGCTTTAGGAAGAGAAAGCCAAAAGAAATTCCTAGAGTTTTGTATCGAAATCTTTCGCCAAGCTTTGATGTTAAATTACGAAGCAACGGATTTGGTTTATTTTGAACCCAAAGTCCCTAAATTCAAACTAGAAAACTTTGCGCCTTTTGTCAATGGGAATAACATTCAAGATATTTACAACGAAATATCAGAAGCGATGTATCATGTAGAACGCAACGGAAATGCTAAAATAATTTTAACCGATTTATCCATAAAACTAACCCGCCTCATCCATAAAAAATAACCATCATGAACAATCCAGCCTCCTTATTAATTTTAGTGTTTCTTGGAATTACTTTTTTACAATCCAGTTATGAAAAATTATTTTATTGGGAAGACAATCTCACTTGGTTGAATGAACATTTTTCGAAAACCCGATTAAAAAATCATGTGAAAATTGCTTTAATTCATTTGGTCATTATGGAACTCATATCGACTGTATTGTGTTTTGTAGGTTGCATCCAACTTCTTATCAATAACGGGCGCTTATTTGGGTTTTATGGTGCCGTTTTTTCGGCTATTACATTGATTATGATGTTATTCGGACAACGACTAGCTAAAGATTATGATGGTGCTCGTACAGTTGTCATTTATTTTATACCTGCAGTTATGGCTGTGTATTGGTTGAATTAAAAAAACAATAGAAATGGAAATGGCAAAAATCAATCTCAATTACAATCTCAAAAAACAATTTTAATGACAATAATATTTAATTTGTTGTTATAACACTACTCTAAAAATGACTCCAAAAACTCCAGCAGAATCTTTAACTGTATTGACCGACTTGGTTTTGCCTAGTGAGACCAATCATATAAATAATTTATTTGGAGGCGAACTTTTGTCTCGAATGGATCGCGCCGCTAGTATCTCAGCACAGCGCCACTCCAGAAACATCGCTGTAACAGCTTCTGTGAATCATGTGGCTTTTACCAAAGCTATTTTGTTGGGTAGTGTCGTTACAATTGAAGCCAAGGTTTCAAGAGCTTTTAATAGTTCCATGGAAGTATATATTGATGTTTGGGTTGAGGATAGAGAATCTGGCATTAAGTCAAAAGCAAACGAAGCTATTTACACTTTTGTAGCAGTGAATGAAAAAGGAAAGCCCGTAATTGTTCCGCCAATTGTACCCGAAACCGACATTGAAATTCAACGTTATGAAGGTGCTCTAAGACGCAAACAATTAAGTTTGTTACTCGCCGGAAAAATAAAACCTAGCGAAGCTACCGAATTAAAAGCGCTGTTTGACTAGTTCTTTTGGATTAATAATCAAGTAGATAGCTAAAAATAAATTTTTACATGTTTATTTAGATTAAATACAAATAGTTTGTTATTTAAAAAATAAGTTATTAAATTCGCAACCTGTTTAACACACTTGCGTTTTATGACTCAAATTGATTTTAATCAAGAATTTTTATTTGAAACCTCCAAAGGATACAGTTATCAATGTGATATCACAAATACTATAGTTATCAACTTTAGCGATACTATTGTAAAATACAGTGTTCGTGATTTTTTGATTTTTCAAAGAAAAGTAAACAGCGTTGCTATCCTAGATATGCTTTATGATTTATCGGATTCTTGCGACTCAAAATTGATAGAAAACACCAAAACTAATTTCTCCAGAAATCTAACTATTTGCGAAATTATTCAATTGAGAGAATTGTTAAATGGAACCAAATTTACATTGGTACTGCATTCAATGCTTAATGAAGTTTTAAGCGACGTACTGATTTAAGCTTCCTTAAAAATTCCAAAGCAACCCTCAATTATTTAGATTCGATTCAAATTTAAAAGCTATTGCTCAATAGTAGGATATATTCCGTAAATTTGAGAGTAACTATAAATTGAAGTAAAATGAAAGATTTATTGAGAACAAACTCTTCACTTCACGAGGGAATAGAAAAATTATTAAATATTCAGGCAAAGATAGAAAGTGATGCGTCTAACAAATATTTGGCAATGGCCTCTTGGTTGGACCGCAATGGATATGCAAACACAGCAGATTATTTGTACAAACAATCTGAAGAAGAGCGTCAGCACTTTCTTAAAATATTCAAATACATTACTGAGATGGGCGGAATTGCCATTACACCTACTGTAGGTGAAGTGCAACAAGAATTTCGTACTTTTAAAGAGGTTTTTGAAATTGCATTACAAAATGAAATTGCTGTTACTAACGCCATCAATAAAATAGTTGCAAAATGTCGTACTGAAAACGATTATGCAACCGAAGAATTTATGATGTGGTATGTAAGAGAGCAAAGAGAAGAAGAAATAAATGCTAGACGTGCCTTAGAACTTTTTGAATTAATTGACGAAAATTCGGCTTCTGGAAAATTTGAATTAGACAAAGAAATTGCAAAAATTGGTGCTGTAGTATAACCGAAAGTACAATAACTATTATAAAACTTTTATTTTTTCAAATAAGAGTTTTTTTTTATGATTTCATTTGCTGCACTATTTTTTCGGCTTGGCTTAGGCTTACTTTATCATACCATTTATTTTCTGATTGATTGTAGAGAATTGGAGCACATTTACAACGGTCGCTACATTCCATTTTAAATAGCTCAACTTCGTTTTTCAAGCCCTGTTCTTTGATGGCCTTTTTGAAATACTTCTTAATTTCTTTGTGCTTACCGCATTTACTTCCGTTGCAAATAAACAGTGCTTTTTTAGGAAATTCTTTCGTGCTCATAGCTCATCGGTTTAGATAACAAAGATAAAACTAAAATCAAGCATTTTCTATTAAATTCATATTAGAAACCAACTGTAATGTCTGTTCAATATCAAAATATTTATCCTTTAGCAAGTTAATTTGATACTTTACAGGTAAATATTCACCCCATTTAGAAAA
>JAHEBK010000146.1 GCA_024642295.1 Flavobacterium sp.
TTCATAAATCAATAACATCGGTATAGCCACGATAGTTTGACTAACGACATCGGGTGGCGTAACAATCGCAGCAATGATAAGTACTAATACGATAGCGTATTTTCTATAGTTTCTTAAAAAGTTGGGAGTAACTAATCCAAGTTTGGTCAAAAAATAGATGATAATGGGTAATTCGAAAAACAATCCACCAGCTATAACAGAGGTTTTAACTAATCCAATATATGAATTTAAAGTAAATTGATTGAGGACGACATCACTCACAGTAAAGGTAGCGACAAAATTTACAGACATAGGGATGATCACAAAATACCCAAAAAGTACTCCTAGAAAGAAAAGTAAAGAAGAGAAAAAGATGAAAATTTTAGCATTTTTCTTTTCGTTTTGATATAGTGCGGGGCCAATAAATTTCCAAATTTCCCATAAAATATAAGGAAATGCAAGAATGAAACCGGCAAGAATACAAATCCAAATAAATACATTGACCTGGCCTTCCATTTCGGTGTTTTGAATGATAAAAGGCATTTCGGTTATGCAAATGCTTTCTGCAAAACCTAGACTATGTGACAATTCACAAAGGTAGACATATGTGAAAAAAGAGGGTCTTGTGGGGCCAAAAATAATAGTATCAAAAAGATAATCACTAATAAAATAGGTGACAATTGCCATGATGATAATAGCGATTGTGCTTCGGACTAATAGCCATCTTAAGTCTTCAAGATGATCTAAAAATGACATCTCATTTAGGTTTTTCTTTGCCATTATATGATTCCTTCTTTTAAAATGTCGTGTAAATGCAATACACCTTTGTACTCGTCATTGTCTACCACTATTAATTGTGTGATTGAAAAATCTTCAAGAATATTCAAGGCATCAATTGCCATAGTTGAAGATTGAACAATTTTAGGGCTTTTAGTCATAATGTCTCTAGCGGTTAAATCTGCAAAGGTGTCTCTTTCGTTGAGCATTCTACGGATATCTCCATCAGTGATAATTCCAATAACTTTATTGTTTTCAACAACAGCAGTAACTCCTAAGCGTTTTTCGGATATTTCAAAGATTGCTTTTTTAATCGACGCATCTGGGGATACCGTTGGTTTTAAGCTGTGTTCAATCATATCACTTACTTTAAGCAATAATTTTTTACCTAAAGCCCCTCCAGGGTGGTAAACAGCAAAATTTTCAGGTTTGAAATCTCTTGTCTCCATGAGACAAACAGCCAAAGCATCTCCCATAACTAATTGGGCTGTGGTACTGTTTGTTGGCGCAAGGTTTATTGGGCATGCTTCTTTGTCAACCGTGGTGTTCAGAGTATAATCAGAACCTTTTGCTAAAAAGGAGGTCATGTTTCCTGTTATTCCAATTAAGGTGTTGCCAAAACGTTTTAAAAGTGGTACTAATACTTTAATTTCAGGACTGTTTCCGCTTTTAGAAATACAAATTATGACGTCCTCATTTTGGATCATTCCTAAATCACCATGAATAGCTTCTGACGCATGAAGAAACAGTGAAGGAGTTCCTGTAGAATTAAAAGTAGCAACCATTTTTTGGGCAATAATAGCACTTTTTCCAATACCAGTAATCACTATTCTACCTTTGGAATTATAAATAGCTTGTACGGCTTTGTAGAAATTATCATCCAGAAAATCAGTTAGTTTGGCGATGGCTTCACTTTCGGATAAAATGGTTTTTTTGGCTATTGCCAATATATTTTCTTTAGTTTTCAAATTCAGTTTGAGTCAAAGTTTGTATGTGTAAAAGAAAGTTGTATCTTTAGATGGTGCAAATTTATATAAAATACCATATAATAAAGAATGAATTCAGACGAAATTGATATCCATAAAGAATTAAAAAAATATTTTGGCTTTAGCCAATTTAAAGGACTACAGGAGCAAGTTATAAAAAGTTTGCTTAAGAAACAGAATACATTCGTAATCATGCCTACTGGTGGAGGTAAATCACTTTGTTATCAATTACCTGCATTAATTCAAGAGGGTACAGCTATTGTTGTTTCACCGTTGATTGCTTTGATGAAAAATCAAGTAGATGCTATTCGGAGTTTGTCATCAGAAAATGGTATTGCACACGTTTTAAATTCTTCACTTACTAAAACTGAAATCACCCAAGTTAAAAAAGATATTACCTCTGGATTAACCAAGTTGCTTTATGTGGCTCCAGAATCTTTAACTAAAGAAGAAAATGTTGAATTTCTTAAAACAGTTACCATTTCTTTTGTAGCTATTGATGAGGCACATTGTATTTCTGAGTGGGGTCATGACTTTAGACCTGAATATCGAAATTTAAAAAACATTATCAAACAAATAGGTGAGGTCCCTGTGATTGGACTTACGGCTACAGCTACTCCTAAAGTGCAAGAAGATATTTTGAAAAATTTAGACATGTCAAATGCTACTACTTTCAAAGCTTCTTTTAACCGACCTAATTTGTTTTATGAAGTACGGACGAAAACTAAGAATGTAGAATCCGATATTATTCGGTTTATTCGCCAGCATAAAGGAAAATCAGGCGTAATCTATTGTTTGAGTCGCAAAAAAGTTGAAGCAATTGCAGAGGTGTTGAAAGTAAATGGAATTAGTGCCGTTCCCTATCATGCAGGTTTGGATGCTAAAACAAGAGCGAAACATCAGGATATGTTTTTGATGGAAGATGTGGAGGTTGTTGTGGCAACTATTGCCTTTGGTATGGGGATTGATAAACCCGATGTTCGTTTTGTGATTCATCACGATATTCCAAAATCTTTAGAAAGTTATTATCAAGAAACCGGTCGGGCAGGACGTGATGGAGGCGAAGGACATTGCCTAGCTTATTACTCTTATAAAGATGTTGAGAAATTAGAAAAATTCATGTCTGGAAAACCGGTTGCAGAGCAAGAAATTGGTTTTGCATTGTTGCAAGAAGTGGTCGCTTATGCTGAAACTTCGATGTCAAGAAGAAAGTTTTTACTCCATTATTTTGGGGAGGAATTTGATAGTGAAACAGGTGAAGGAGCTGATATGGATGACAATGTTCGCAATCCTAAATCCAAAGTAGAAGCTAAAGATGAAGTGGTTAAATTGCTTGAAGTTGTTAGAGATACCAAGCATTTGTATAAATCTAAGGAAATTGTATTTACTTTAATAGGTAGGGTAAATGCGATGATAAAAGCACATCGTACGGATGTACAGCCTTTTTTCGGTTCGGGAGCAAAACATGATGAAAAATATTGGATGGCATTATTGCGACAAGTTTTAGTAGCGGGATATTTGACGAAAGATATTGAGACTTATGGTATCGTTAAAATAAACGAAAAAGGATTAGATTTTATTCAGAACCCAGTTTCGTTCACTATGTCCTATGATCATGAATATAATGAAACGGAAGACGAAGCTATAGTTTCGGCAGCGAAATCTACGGCTGCAGTCGATGAAGCTTTGATGAATATGTTGCGTGAACTCCGTAAAAAAGAAGCTAAAAAGATTGGAGTTCCTCCTTTTGTTGTTTTTCAAGATCCCTCATTGGAAGATATGGCATTGAAATATCCTATTTCAATGGAAGAACTCGTAAATATTCATGGTGTTGGTGAAGGGAAAGCTAAGAAATATGGGGCTGCATTTATTACTTTAATTAATCGTTATGTCGAAGATAATGACATCATTCGTCCCGATGATTTAGTTGTCAAATCAACAGGGACTAATTCGGCTAATAAATTGTACATTATTCAAAATATTGATAGAAAATTATCATTAGACGATATTGCTAAAGCCAAAGGGCTTACCATGGATACTTTAATAAAAGAAATGGAGCAAATTGTGTATTCGGGTACCAAATTAAATATTAAATATTGGGTTGATGAGATGCTTGACGAAGATCAGCAAGAAGAGATTCATGAGTATTTTATGGAATCCCATTCGGATAGCATTGAAGAAGCGCTCAAAGAATTTGAAGGTGAGTACGATATTGATGAACTTCGATTAATGCGAATCAAGTTTATTAGTGAAGTAGCGAATTAGAAAAAAAATCCAATTAAAAAAACAAATTCCAAATTCCAAAACTCAAATGAGTAACTTGGAGTTTGGGATTTTGTTTTTAGAATTTAATTGAATTTTATTGGTTTCAAATAGAGTTTGAAACTATGCACCTTCAGTGCATCTCGCTTTAGCTTCTAAAAATTTTCACACCGCAAATTCGCAAATTTTAAAATATTTACAATTGGAATAATTTGTGAATTTGCGGTAAATATTCGCAATCCAAGCAGACTTTCAGTCTGCTTAACCAAATCTATGGACTTTGGCCCCATAGTGGTTTAGTCTTCAAATAGTGTAGCGCGATGTGGTTTTAGGGCATCACGAACAGGAATCATGTTTTCGTCAGTAACCACCATAAAAGCGATTGCGTGCATTTCATTGATGATTTCAAATCCTGTAATTTTCAAAGGCAGTTTTTCAATTGCGATATATTCTTTTAAGTGAATTTCATGATGTTCTGCTGTTTTGGAAGCAGCTGGTCCACGAAAATCCCAAATCATTTTAATTTTTCTAGACATTTTGTGTAGTTTAAAGGCTCAAAGTTACAAAGTCTAATTTGATTATTTGAAGAAGGATTGGTTTTTGAGTTGTTAGAATTCGATGCAAAATACTATTTTTGTATTTATTCTCCTTTTGAATTTAAAGTGAGTTAAGAAAACACCTTTATCAATGCCTCAAGAACTTCTGTTACAAGTCACTCCAGAGATTGCCGCAAATGAGTCTTTACTTAAAGATTTTATTGCCAAGAAAATAAAAGTTACACTAAATAACATAGCACATATTGTGATTTTAAAGCGTTCTATTGATGCGCGTCAAAAAGCTATAAAGATCAATTTAAAAGTTGTTGTTTATCTAAAAGGAGAGCTTTTTCAAGAGAGACTTTTAGAACTTCCAGATTACCCAAATGTGGCTCATGCTCAAGAAGTAATTGTGGTTGGGGCTGGTCCTGCGGGACTTTTTGCAGCTTTGCAATTAATAGAATTGGGTTTGAAGCCTATCGTTATCGAAAGAGGAAAGGATGTTCGAGGAAGAAGGAGGGATTTAAAAGCCATCAATAGAGATCATCTTGTCGATGAGGATTCGAATTATTGTTTTGGAGAAGGTGGAGCAGGAACCTATTCGGATGGTAAATTATATACTCGTTCTAAAAAACGTGGTGATGTTACTCGAATTTTAGAGTTACTAGTTGCTTTTGGG
>JAHEBK010000147.1 GCA_024642295.1 Flavobacterium sp.
GATATTTATGAAGCTAATTTTTGCATGGAATTTTATGCCGAGAATAGTACTATTAATCCATTAGAAACCTTTACTAAACTAAACAATATTTCGAAACCTCCTTTTTCGGTTTTCTTTAAAAAAAATAAACAATATTTACTTTCAGCTTCGCCTGAACGGTATTTGAAGAAAGACGGAGAAAACATCATTTCACAACCGATAAAAGGAACGGCCAAACGTTTTGAGGACCCAATTGAAGATGAAAAATCTAAGGTAGAATTAGAAAAAAATCCTAAAGAAAGGGCTGAAAATATCATGATAACTGATTTAGTTCGAAATGATTTATCACATACCGCTCAAAAAGGGTCGGTACAAGTAGCTGCTTTATGCGAAATAAAATCGTTTATACAAGTACATCAAATGATTTCTACGATTAGGTCCAAAATAAGTGATAAATTTACTGGTGTTGAGGTGATTAAATATAGTTTTCCAATGGGAAGTATGACTGGGGCTCCAAAGATTTCGGCCATGAAAATCATCGAAGAACAAGAAGAAACCAAACGGGGATTGTACAGTGGGGCGGTTGGTTATTTTACGCCTACAGGCGATTTTGATTTTAATGTTGTGATTCGTAGTATCTTGTACAATCAAGATAATCAATACGTCTCTTTTTCCGTTGGAAGTGCGATTACGTCACTTTCTAATCCAGAAAAAGAATACGAAGAATGTTTGCTTAAAGCTAAGGCGATGCGAGAGGTTTTGAGTTAGCGTTTAGGTATAAGAATTTAGGGAAAAGGGAAAAGGGAAAACACGATAATGTTAAGTTTAAAAGTATTTTGTAAATCGGTAATTTTAATTTAGAAAGATGAAAAGTTATAGAGATTTGATTGTTTGGCAAAAATCGATGATTTTAGTTACTTTATTATACCAGTTAACCAAACAATTTCCGGATGATGAAAAATTTGGTTTGACATCACAAATTAAAAGAAGTTCTGTTTCTATTCCTTCAAATATAGCAGAAGGATATGGTAGGAGTACAAGAAAAGAATATATACGTTTTCTTGAAATTTCAAGAGCTTCACTTTATGAATTTCAAACACAATTAGAAATTGCGGTAAATTTAAAATTCATTGACATTATTGTGACTAAAGAAATTTTTGATTTAGGAATTGAAGTCGAAAAAATGTTGAATTCTTTAATAAGAAAGTTGAAATCAGTAAACTAGTATTAAAGTTAAAGCTGAATACTTATCCCTTGTCGCTTATCTCTTTTCTCTAAAAATAACTTCTATGATTGAAAAAATAAAACTACATATAGAACAGGGTTTGTCTCTTTTAAAGAATAAAAAACTCCTCCTAGCTACCAGCGGTGGACTAGACAGTATGGTGATGTTGTATTTGTTCGAGCAATTAGGATACGAAATTGCCATTGCACATTGTAATTTTCAATTGCGAGGATTAGAGAGTTTTGGTGACCAAAGTTTTATTCAAGAATATGCTCAGGAACATCAATTGTCTATTTTTATAACGCAGTTTGACACTACGGCTTTCGCCAAAGATTACAAACTTTCGACACAAGTGGCAGCGAGAGAATTGCGCTATAATTGGTTTTACGAATTATTGGAAACCGAAAATTACGATTACATTCTAACTGCGCATCATGCTGATGACAATCTAGAAACCTTTTTAATCAACCTCAGTCGTGGAACTGGATTGGATGGTTTGACAGGAATCCCAGAACAGAATGATAAAATAATTCGCCCTTTATTATCTATTTCTCGAGCTGAAATTTTGGCTTTTGCCAAAGAGAAAAATATTGTGTGGCGAGAAGACAGTAGCAATGCATCGGATAAATATTTGAGGAATAAAATTCGACACGATTTGGTGCCTTTGTTGAAAGAATTGAATCCACAGTTTATGGACGCTTTTCAAAAAACACAAACCTATTTGCAAGAATCAGCGGCTATGGTTGAAGACGCTTCTATAATGGTGTACAATCAAGTGGTGACACAAGAGGAAGATTTGATGTACATTGATTTAAAACAGCTGTTGCGGTTGCCTAATTATCAATCGTATTTGTACCAATGGCTGAAAGAATTTGGTTTTACAGCCTGGGATGATATTTATGAATTGGTGCATACGGTGTCAGGAAAGCAGATTTTTTCGTCACATTTTCGATTGCTAAAAGACCGTGAACAATTAATTGTGAGTCCAATTGCATTAGAAAGTAAAGAGGATTATTATGAAATTGAGAAAGAAACCACAGACGTTAATGTTCCCTTAAAACTGTCTTTTTGTAAAGTAGCAGACATTTCTAATCCCTCCAATACGACTATATTTGTGGATGAAGATTTGTTGCAATTTCCGTTGGTTATACAAAAATGGAATGAAGGCGCTATTTTTCAACCTTTTGGGATGAATGGTAAATCTAAAAAAGTGAGTAAACTTTTTAAAGACGAAAAATTATCCTTGGTTGCAAAAGAAAACATTTGGATATTGTGGTCTGGTGAAACTATTGTTTGGGTTATTGGATTAAGACAAGACGAACGTTTTAAAGTTTCGGCAACAACTAAAAATATTCTTAAAATACAATTACTATAATATGAAGAAACTATTCTTTTTAGTTATTACACTACTAGCATTTGCTTCCATCGATGCGCAAATTTTGGATCCTGCAAAATGGACTACTTCCATCGAAAAGAAATCAGAGAACATCTATCTGTTGACTTTTAATGCAATTATCGAAAAAGAATGGCATTTGTATTCGCAATTCACCCCAGACGGTGGGCCGCTGGCATTAGAAGTTGTTTTTAAAGACCAAAAAGGAAATTTTACACTCATTGGCAAAGCCAAAGAAAGCAAAACCAAAACAGCCTATAACGACATATTCGAAGTCAATGAAACATTCTTTGAAGGAAAAGCCCAGATACAACAAGAAATTAAGATAATAAATTCCAAAATTTCAAAAATTGAAGCGGTACTGAATTACCAAGTGTGTAAAGAGGTTTGTATCAATTTAGAAAAGAAATTCACTTTTGTGATTCCAGTAACAGCTAGAGAAATAGTTACTCCAACAGTCGAAAAACGGACAGAAGATGTAGTTCAAGAGGATTCCTTAGCGCCAAGTTTAGGTGAAGCCAATGTGATGCAAGCGACAACCGTTTCGACTCCAACAGAAGTAGTGCCAACAGAAGATACTACAACCCAAAAAGGATTGTGGATGATATTTTTTATTGCTTTTCTTTCTGGATTTGCTGCTTTGTTAACCCCTTGTGTGTTTCCGCTGATTCCTATGACAGTGAGTTTTTTTACGAAACAGAGTAAAACCAGAGCAGCGGGAATTCGGAATGCTATTTTTTATGGATTTTCGATTATTATCATATATGTGGTTTTGGGATTGATAGTGACTTCTATTTTTGGGGCGGGTGCTCTAAATGCTTTGTCAACCAATGTCTGGTTTAACCTGATATTCTTCGTTTTATTAGTAGTTTTTGCGGTTTCTTTTTTAGGAGCTTTTGAAATTGTACTGCCTAATTCTTGGGCAAATAAAGTAGACAGTCAAGCGGATAGAGGTGGTGTAATCGGTATTTTATTTATGGCTTTGGCTTTAGCGATTGTATCATTTTCTTGTACAGGACCAATTGTGGGGACTTTGTTAGTCGAAGCAGCTTCCAAAGGTGGAATTGCACCTATCGTTGGAATGTTCGGTTTTTCATTGGCATTAGCCTTGCCTTTTATGTTGTTTGCTATGTTTCCAAGTTGGTTGCAAACCTTACCTAAATCAGGCGGCTGGTTGAATACAGTGAAAGTGTTTCTAGGGTTTATCGAGTTGGCCTTAGCATTTAAATTTTTATCAAATGCCGATTTGGTGTTGCAGTTGCATTTATTAGAAAGAGAAGTTTTCTTGGTCATTTGGATAGCCATTTTTGGAACTTTGGCGCTGTATCTATTTGGAAAAATCAGTATGCCTCACGATAGCCCTACAACACATATTTCAGTTGGAAGAGTGCTGATTGGTTTATTGGTACTCAGTTTTACTATTTATATGATTCCAGGATTATGGGGTGCGCCATTGAAGTTGATTAGCGCTTTTCCGCCTCCAATGGAATATAGTGAAAGCCCACATGGAGTAGGAGGTTCGTCTGCTGTAATTCCTATAGACTTACCTGACGGTGCTAAAATTGGGGTTCATGGATTGACTATATTTGAAGATTACGAAAAAGGTTTGGCCTACGCCAAAAAGGTTAATAAACCCATTTTATTGGATTTTACAGGTTATGCTTGTGTGAATTGTAGAAGAATGGAAAACAATGTTTGGTCAGATGATAAAGTATTGACTATTTTGAAAAAAGATGTTGTTTTGATTTCACTCTATGTAGATGATAAAAGAGCATTGCCTAAAAACGAACAATTTGTTTCCAGTACTGGTTCAGAAATTGAAACCATAGGTGATAAGTGGACCGATTTTATGATTTCGAGATACAAAACGAATACGCAACCTTTGTATGTTTTGACGGATTTAGAAGGTAGTAGTTTGAATACTGTGCAACCAACGATTAGTTATGTTGGAATTACCGAGTATGAAAATTGGTTGAAAGCTGGAATTTCTAATTTTAAATAATAGAAAGTCACAATTCATTATGCCAGGTTTTAATGTTTGCTTTAGGTTCTTTTTTGAGATTTATATTTTATTTTAGAAAAGGAATAACTACTTTTGCGGACTAATTCATAAAAGTTCTTACACGGTGGTAAATAGAAGACACATTCGCGTCAAAGTTATGCAATCCATTTATGCGATGCATCAAAACGGTTCTGAAAATCTAGAGAAAGAAGAAAAATTCCTTTTTTATAGTATCGACAGTATTCAGGATTTATATCTTACCATGATTTCCTCATTAATGGAAATTTGTAAAATAGAAACGGAGTTTTTGCACAAATCAAGTTTGAAACATTTGGCAACTTCAGAAGAACGCAATCCCAACAATAAGTTTATTAATAATGCTGTTTTTCAAGTATTAGCAGAAAATAATTCGCTAAGTATCGCTCTTGAAACACGCAAAATTAATGCTTGGTATTTAAACCAAGATTATATTTTGTTGTTGCTTAATGCCGTAAAAGCGAGTGCTTTTTATGTGGA
>JAHEBK010000148.1 GCA_024642295.1 Flavobacterium sp.
CTTATCGTACATTTTTCGATACAGTTAAAAAGAAACTGTTTTTTATTCCTAATAATAACAGGCCAAAGAAATCTTTTGGATTTGTATATAATACAGTGAACCAAATAGATAAAATATTATTTGCACCAAAAGAAGACATTGAACTCAATTATTATTTAAGTGACTATCCTGCAATTGATTTAAAAGAATGGGCAGATTTAGTTTCTTTAGAATTTAACAATAAAAAGAGTAGAGAAATTCCAATGTTACCTTTAAAAATAATTTCAAAAATAGGTGATTTATTCCAAAAAATAGGTTGGAATAATCCACCTCTAACTACTTTTAGATTAAATAATCTAATAACACACATGGTTTATGATACTAAAGCACTTGAAAAATTATGTGGTGAGTTACCGTATAATTTAGTTGAGGGGGTAAAGATTACCGTAAAGTGGATGGAAAGACAATCAGATAATTAATATTGAATAATATTTCATTTTTTATCATCGTCAAAAAATGAATTATTGTTTTTGAAATGAAAGAAAATAAAGAAAGAAAATCAAAATGAAAAGAATACTAATTACAGGTGCTGCAGGATTTTTAGGGTCTCATTTGTGCGACCGTTTTATCAAAGAAGGTTATAATGTTATCGGGATGGATAATCTCATCACTGGAGATTTAAAAAATATAGAGCATCTGTTTAAGTTAGAAAATTTTGAGTTTTACCATCACGATATCACTAAGTTTGTTCACATTCCAGGACAACTTGACTATATTTTACATTTTGCTTCACCAGCAAGCCCTATTGATTATTTGAAAATTCCAATTCAAACTTTGAAAGTTGGTTCATTAGGAACACATAATCTTTTAGGATTAGCAAGAGTAAAAAAAGCCAGAATATTGATTGCTTCGACATCAGAAGTTTATGGTGATCCATTAGTTCATCCTCAAACGGAAGAATATTATGGAAATGTAAACACCATAGGTCCAAGAGGAGTTTATGACGAGGCCAAGCGTTTTCAAGAATCTATTACAATGGCATATCATACCTTTCATGGTGTAGAAACGCGTATTGTTCGAATTTTTAATACCTATGGACCAAGAATGCGACTCAATGACGGTCGAGTAATTCCTGCTTTTATAGGCCAAGCTTTGCGAGGTGAGGATTTAACCATTTTTGGGGATGGAATGCAAACGCGTTCTTTTTGTTATGTTGATGATCAAGTCGAAGGTATTTTTAGATTATTACATTCAGATTATGTGTTTCCTGTTAATATAGGAAATCCAGATGAAATTACCATTAAAGATTTTGCCGAAGAGATTATTAAATTAACTGGAACCAATCAAAAAGTAGTTTATCATCCTTTACCAATCAACGATCCATTACAACGCCAGCCTGACACTACCAAAGCTAAAGAATTATTAGGTTGGGAAGCTAAGGTTAGTAGAACTGATGGAATGAAAATTACCTATGATTATTTTAAATCATTGCCTAAAGAAGAATTGTTAAAAGAAGAACACAAGGATTTTTCTGGTTATATAAAATAGGTCTTGTAAATCCGTTGGGTGCAATTATTATTTTTTGGTATATAAATATGTTTTTTGTCATACTGTCCCGATCCCTAAGCTTCGGGACGGGAGTCGAAGTGCTTTTAAAATGGTCTTCCCTTCGACAAAAGCTCAGGGCATGCTAAGCTCAGACTGACATTTAGATAACAATTGGCTATGATTTCTAATAAAAAACACTTTTAAAATTAATATTAAATAATTACACCCAACGGGTTCTTGTAATATTTCAACTAATCAATAAAGATTAATGAATTCCTGTTTTTTAGCTTTTTTTTTATAATATTGTTTTTTATTTACAATATCATAATTCAGAAGGTTAAAAAGTAGATAATTTATTTAATTTATGACTACAACTCAAATAGGGAGATATTCAAAATACATCAGACCAATAAGCATTTTTATTGATTTGACAATAATTTTGTTTTTAGGAGTTTATCTATTTGATAATCTAAATTTAAATAGGTTATTCTTTTCAATTTATATGGTGATTTGTTGGGGTATAGTTGCCCTATTGGTGAAATATTATCAAGTTTATAGATTTACCAAACCAATAGAAATTATTACTAAAATACTAAAACAAGAAGTAATTTTTTTTTTAACGGTTATTGCCTATTTCCCGTTTACGGAACAGGCTTTTTTTAGCGAACGTGTCTTCTTTGAATTTATTCTTTCCAATTTGTTGTTAATTTCATTTTCTAAATTTGCATTCTTCTATTTTTTAAAAGAATACCGAATTATAACAGGAAGTAATTATAGGAAAGCTGCAATTATCGGTAATTCTCCTGAAGCTGTTCAATTAAAAAATCTTTTTGACAATCGAACAGACTATGGGTATCATTTTTTAGGATATTTTTCAGATAAAAAAAGAAACAAACATATTGAAGGCACAATAGAAGATTTAAAGGAGTTGATTTTTGAAAATAAAGTGGATGAAATTTATTGTTCTTTAAATGAGTTATCGGATATTAAGTTGAAAGATTTAATCGAGTATACTGAGGATAATCTCAAAATAATTAAATTCATTCCAGATACTACTGAAATTTTTTCTAAAAATTTAAAGGTAGATTATTACGAATTTTTCCCGGTATTATCCTTAAAGAAAACAATTCTTAATGAACCTGAAATAAAATTATTTAAGCGCTTATTTGACATATTTTTTTCGTTAATAATTATTTTGACTGTTTTAACATGGCTGACTCCAATTCTTGCTTTTTTAATAAAAAGAGAATCAAAAGGACCTGTTTTTTTTAAACAAGGGAGACCAGGTATTGATGAAAAAGAATTCTATTGTTACAAATTTCGTTCTATGAAAATTAATAAAATTACGGAACAAGAAGCTTCAAAGAATGATCCTCGAGTTACTAAAATTGGTAGGTTTATGCGAAAAACCAGTATCGACGAAATGCCTCAATTTATAAATGTTTTACTTGGAGATATGTCAATTGTAGGGCCTAGGCCTCATTTATGGTCACAAAATAAAGAGTATAGTAATAAGATTAAAAAATATATGGATCGCCATTGCGTAAAACCCGGAATTACAGGTTTAGCACAAGTGAGTGGTTATAGAGGTGAAATTGAAACAGAAAGTGATATGATCAATAGAATCAAATTAGATATGTTTTATATCGAAAACTGGTCTTTGTTTCTAGATATAAAAATCATTTTTCAAACAATCATTAATGTGTTTAAAGGAGATGAAAAAGCATATTAAATGAGTGATTTAGTATCGATTATTGTTCCAACATTCAACTCTGAAAAATTCATAACAGAGACTATTCAGTCTGTCCAAAGGCAAACTTTTAATAATTGGGAAGTAATCATTGTCGATGATGCCTCTACAGATACCACCGTGGAGCTAATTACTAAAATAAATCAAACAGACCCAAGAATTTATCTGTATCAATTAGAAGTTAATTCAGGTACGGGAGTAGCTAGAAATACAGCCTTAGATCACGCAAAAGGACGTTATATAGCATTTTTAGATGCCGATGATTTATGGATGCCTGAAAAACTCCAAAAACAACTTGATTTTCTGAATCAACAACAAATTCCGTTTACGTTTTCGTCTTATGATTGCATTGATGAAGAAGGGAATCCATTACTTAAAAGAGTGATTCCTCCCAAAAACATGAGTTATAGGCAGTTATTTTTTTGTAACTATGTAGGCAATCTTACTGGGATTTATGACACCTATTTTTTCGGAAAAATTCCTATTTCACCTATTCGTAAACGCCAAGATTGGATGCATTGGCTTACGGTTCTAAAAAAAATTAAAAGAGCACAGGCTATACCTGAAAGTTTGGCTTATTATCGAGTGAGACAAAACTCTATATCGGCTTCTAAATTTGATTTGGTTAAACATAATTTTGCCGTTTACAAGCAGTATCATGCTTTTAGTTGGATTGTAGCGATTGGTTGTATGTCGGTGTTTTTATTTACCCAATTATTAATAAAACCACTTTATATTAAGAGTTTGCCAATTCAGAAGTAAACTGTTTTAATTTTCCTCTTTTATTTCTTTTTAAAGAACTTTTTCGAACAAAATTGAATTTTAAATTTGGTTCTAAATAGGAAATAATAGCTTCTTCCATTTTTTTTATTTGAGTTTGATTTAATGGAGTGTCGCTCACATAATTCACTTCAAAAGCATCCATACTTGTTTGTGTAATGGTAAATTCCTTGACATTGCCATCGTCTTCAATAATGCTTTTGGTAACATAATAAAAAATTAATCCTGGTGATTTTTTCCCGCTTGGCAAATGGGCTACATCATTGGTTCTTCCTATTAATTTTTTAAGAATCGGTTTTTCAAGGGTGCTTTTTTCGTCCAAAATTCCAATATCACCAATATCATAACGGATGAAAGGATGGGCTTTGTTGAATAATGATGTGATTACCACACGACCTTCTGAGCCGTAGGGTAAAACGTTGTTGTTTTCATCTAAAATCTCTACAAAGAGTGTTTCAGCGTTAATTTGCCATTCTCCATTGGTATTTTGAAAAGCAATTAAATCTAATTCTGAAGCTCCATATTCATTTACAACTGGGATTCCTAACTGTTGTTCTAATAGTTTTTTATCTTCTTCAAAAAGCATTTCAGAAGTAACCATACAGACTTTAAGACTTGGACAAATGTCTTTTAAAACAACATTTTTCTTTTGTAAAAATTTAGCAAATAACACAATTGAGCTGGTGTATCCATTGATATAATCAAATTTTTTAGTTTTAAATTTGTTTAAAAATGCTTCTAAAACAGCATCTGATAAATCAAAAACGGAAAAACGATACCGACGACTTAAAAAATCTTTGAAACGCTCTTTACTATTTCCTATAAAATCCTTTGGGATTCCATAAAAACGGGCTTGATAAGAGGTGTTGAGGTTGATGTTATGCCATCCAAAACGCATAAAATTAGAGGCCCAAGTTAAGGCATGACAATATTTATCCTTGGCAAAAATAAATGGAGTTCCACTAGAACCAGATGTTTTGTTTAAATAGATAGCATTAACTGAATAGTTTTTGGATAGTCTATTTTTTAACGGTTGTTGCAGCTTTTC
>JAHEBK010000149.1 GCA_024642295.1 Flavobacterium sp.
TATCAACATCCTTAACCGAATAAACAAATAAACAGTCAACCACTTAACCTCTTAAACAATTAACCGATTAAACAGTTAACCGATTAAACAAATAACCTCTTAAACAGTTAAACCGTTAACCACTCAACCGATTAAACAATTAACCTCATAACCAGTTCTCAACAAATAAACGATTAAACAGTTAAACAATTAACCAAATTGTACTTACTTTGCAGTCTAATATTAAAAATACAACAACGTGCTTTTCTTTTCGAAAAAAAAACCAATTCTAAAGGATTTAATACCGGACAATCATATTGATATTCACTCTCATCTATTACCAGGTATTGATGACGGTGCCCGAAATTTTGAGGAAACTTTATCATTAACAAAAGCACTTCAAGAATTCGGATTTTCACAATTCATTACTACTCCACACATTATTCAGCACGTTTGGGAAAACACCCATGAACAAATCCAAAATAACAAAAATAGTACTGTTCTAGAATTAGAAAAAAACAACATTCAATTACCCTTCAAGGCGGCAGCCGAATACCTAATGGATGATCAATTTGTTCGACTTTTTCAAAACCATGATTTGCTCACTCTTAAAGACAATTATGTACTAGTAGAAATGTCATACATCAATGCTCCTATACAATTGTATTCCATTTTATTCGACTTACAAGTCGCAGGATATATCCCCGTTTTAGCACATCCCGAACGTTATTTATTTTATCATAAAAACAAAAACGAATATCAAAAATTAAAAAAAGCAGGTTGCAAATTTCAACTCAATCTATTGGCAGTTGTTGGTTATTATGGAAAAGAAGTCACTTTAATGGCCGAAGAATTACTTCAAAAAGGAATGTATGATTATGCAGGTACTGATGTACACCATAAAAACCATATTGCAGCATTCGAGAATAAAGTAAAAATAAAAGACCTCACCCCTTTAATTGAAATTATAAGCAACAATCAATTTTTCAAATTAGAATAAACCACTATGGACTAGAAATTCGCATTCCTAAAATAGGAGAATGAAATTTTCGTTTGTGAACTAAATAACAGTGAAGAAACAATGTCGTTTTTTAAACCATAGAAGAAATATAAGGTCATATAAGTTGAGAAGTCTTGCTCCTATGTTCTTAAAATGTCTTATATGGTAGAATGTTTTTTCATTGTTTAAAATACTACATTAAATTTTACTACTACATAAATTGATCAAGATTGCACTAAACCCTCTGTAAAACTATGTTAAGCAAAGCGCTTTTTTAAAAGCCACTAAATCTATGTAACAATGTGTTAAAAAAGAGTTATACTATTTTGTCATTAAATTTACCGTTTTGCATTTTGTCAAATCGAGCGAAGTCGAGATTATTAACTGCCCCAGAACGAGGTTTCGACTACGCTCAACCTGACCAAACGTTAACCATTATATGCCAGTAAATTTAAAAGCTAAATGGTATTAGATAGAATTAAAAAGGTTTACATGGAAATAATTTTCATTGTAAACCTTTTTTTAGTTTTTTACTTTTTTAGTTTTTTGTACCATGGTTCGTTCTGAGCAAGTACTCCATAACCATAACTATACCCATAGCCTTTACTAGTATCAGTATCATTAAGAAGAATACACATATTTGGTAATTTATTCTCTTTATATAAAGTATTAGGGATAGTCAACATGCGTTTTTCTAACATATTAGCCCTAACTACATATACAAAACAATCAGCATGTTTGGCAATCAATAATGTATCTGCTACTAAACTCACTGGAGCAGTGTCTACAATTATATAATCAAATTGAGCTTTTAAAGTTTCAAAAATGGTATCGACACGTTTACTCATCAATAGCTCAGCAGGATTCGGTGGAATAACACCTGCAGGCAATACATATAAATTTTCATACCCATCTAGTTTAACAATCAAACTGCCCAAGTCTAAATTTTTATCACTCAAGAAATTAGTTACACCTCTATCTGGTAATGTTATATAATCGTCTAATTTTGGGTTTCTAATATCCATCCCTACCAACAATACTTTTTTACCAGACAAGGCAAAAGTAGCTGCTAAATTTACAGAGACAAAAGTCTTCCCTTCTTTAGGAAAAGTAGACGTCAAAAATATTGTTTTAGCCTTATCATCACTTGCTTTACTAATCATAAATTCCAGATTGGTACGAATGATACGCAATGCTTCTGCCGAACTAGACCTACTGTCCGTTTTCATAATCTCATGATAAGAGTCAGAAGTAGGTAAATCACCAATAAAAGGAACCAATGTTTTTCCTTCAATATCCACACGGGATTTCACTTTTGTATCCAATAAATCCATCAAATACAAAATACTAAAAGGAATCAGTAACCCTAATAGTAAGCCCGCCAATAATATCATAGCGCGTTTCGGGAATACAGGCTGTTTCTGTGCTTTAGCAGAATCTATCACTCTTGCATTAGGTTCGGTCGCAGATAAGGCAATTGCGGTTTCCTCCCGTTTTTGTAACAAATACAAATACAACTCTTCTTTTACTTTTTGTTGTCTAGCTATAGCTCTGAACTGTCTTTCTTGAGAAGGAATTTTTTGAATTCTACTATCAATTAATCCTTCTTGATTATTAAGATTCTTTTTTTGAATTGTCAAACTTGAGCGCAAACGTTCTAAACTGGAAACAACATTCGAACGGAGAGAAGTAATCTGTTGGTCTAATTTAATGACAGAAGGGTTTTCTAAAGTTGCAGATTTTAATAATCGGTTACGTTCTAACACCAATTGATTATAAGAATCCACCATTGTACTAGAAGTTTCATCTTTAGAAATCATATTAGAAGGCAACAAGTCCGAATTAGAACTCTTTTTCAAAAAATCCAACATCGAATTGGTAACACTCAATTGAATTTCCGTTTCTATCCCTTTTTTATCATATTCACTAGACCCCTCAATAAAAAGTTTCGCTTCAGATTCGATATCCGTTAATCGATTAGAGGTTTTAAAACTTTCACCATCTTGTTCAACCCCATCCAATTCTTCCGCAATTAATGCAAGACGTTTGGCAATAAATTTGGAAGTATTTCCAGATATTAAATTCTTATCCTCAATCGCATTAGTATTATAAATTTGAACTAGATTATCTAAAAATTGTTCTGATCGCTCGATTACACCATCAACTAACGACAACTCTAAAACACTACTTTGTTTACTTAACGGATTCACTTTCAACCTAGTTCTATAACTATCCGCAACATCGTCAATCGCACTCAATACAATGGTTATTTCCGATTCACCATCCCAAATTTTAGTATCTGTAAAATTGGAAACAGACTTTTGAATAACCAAATCACCACAAATCGTTTTAATAGGCTCGCCAAATTGATAGTCACTTTTAGGATTTTGAATTAACAAAGGTCTTTCTTCAACTAATTTTTCCGTTAACGAAAAACTATTGGCTCCTGTTTTAAGCAAACTCAATTCACTATTAGACGAATAAAAATTAGATTGTTGATTGGAAAATTGAACTACAATAGGAGACTTCAAATAAAGTTCTTTGGAAACGAAACGTTTTTTGACAAAGATAGCTACATTTAAACCCAGTTCCTTGGCAGTCGATTCCACCAAAGTTCTAGAATGCAACACCTCAACTTCATTGTCAATATTGTTTTTCATTCCACCCCCAAAACCCATGTCTGAGAAAGCAGAAAGCTCAGATAACATCCCTCCCTTTTTATCATCTTTTACCAAAATAGTAGTACTAGCTTGATATTGAGGAGTAGCCAATTTTAAATACACAATTGCAATAGAAAGACAAACAAACACACTTAACAAAAACCATTTCCAATGCGAAGCATATTGATCAATGATGGCTCTTAATTGAAAATCATTTTCGTTTTCTTCGTTTAATAAATTATTCTGCATGAAAAGATTATTTTGTAATGGAAATAATTAGCGTTATTAAGGTTACTAAGATAGAAGCAGCGGAAATAATGACACCTGTATTAGCTCCTACTTTAGAACCATTAATTTTAGTCCTATTAGGTTCGACATAAACCACATCATTTTGAGACAAATAGTAAAACGGAGAGTTTATAAAATCAGCCTTAGTCAAGTCCACTCTATTAAACGACTTCTTACCATCCACCTCTCTAATGATTAATATATTGTCTCTTTTTCCATAAATAGTTAAATCTTTAGCCATGCTCAAAGCTTCAATTAAAGTTAAACGCTCTGAATTAATGCTAAAAGTACCTGGATTAGTCACTTCTCCCATGACAGAAACCTTAAAATTCATGATTCGTAAGTTTACAATCGGATTTTTAATGTAAGAAGCAATTTTTTGGCTTAACATACCTACAACTTCGGTTCTTGTTTTTCCGATGATTTTTATTTTTCCTAAAACAGGAAAATCTATTATTCCTTTGGAATCTACTAAATACAATTGCAACGATTGTTGTCCAATTAAATCTTGTCCTGTAGGACTAACAACACTAGTCGTTTTTAAATTAAAAGGGGCCGCTATTTCAGGATCTTCCGCTGAAACAACAATCATCAACAAATCATCAGGCTGAATTTTAATTTCATAGCTATTAAGAGCCTCTCCTTTATCTAAACTATCAGTGTTTTGATAGTACACAATCTCTTGTTTTGAGCCACAAGAGATAAACAAACAAATAAAAAACAAAAAGAAAGTGTTTTTTATTAGATAAAAATATTTCATTTAACTTATTTTTTTTTACGACTGCGAATATAGCAAAAAACATCGACTCAGGAACACAAAACCCCTACAAATAACAGTTTCTTATTACAAAAATTAACAGCTTATTTTATCCAAGAACTCAAAATCCGAATTCATACTCTTAAATTCAGGAACGATATACTTCATTTTGGCTACAATATTCTTATTCTCAAACAAATTCGAAATTTGAATTAGTTCGTCAATATTTTGATGTAAAAGCTCGTATTCATCTTGAATTTCTTGAGCAATCATTATTTTATCATGGTAGGTAGGCAACGTTTTTGAAGTGTCATTCAGCAACTCTTCATATAATTTCTCCCCGGGACGTAGCCCGATCTCTTTAATTTCGATTTCTTTTCCTGGAGTAAAGCCCGCTAATTTTATCATTTTATATGCC
>JAHEBK010000150.1 GCA_024642295.1 Flavobacterium sp.
GGAGGAGAACCTGGCATCGGGAAAAGTACTTTATTACTTCAAATTTCCTTAAAATTACCTTATAAAACCCTATATGTTTCAGGCGAAGAAAGTCAAAAGCAAATCAAAATGCGTGCGGAACGAATTACGGATTCAAGTGACAATTGCTACATCCTGACCGAAACGAAAACACAAAACATTTTCAAACAAATCGAAGCGATAGAACCTGAAATCGTGATTATCGATTCCATTCAAACTTTACATACTGATTATATTGAATCTACAGCAGGAAGTATTTCTCAAATTAGGGAAACCACTGCCGAACTCATAAAATTTGCCAAAGAATCCAACATTCCTGTGATTCTGATTGGGCATATAACCAAAGACGGAAACATTGCTGGACCAAAAATTTTGGAACACATGGTCGATACGGTTCTTCAATTTGAAGGCGATAGAAATCATGTGTATAGAATTCTGCGTTCACTAAAAAACCGTTTTGGCTCTACGGCAGAAATCGGAATTTATGAAATGCTCGGTAGCGGCTTACGCGAAGTGTCCAATCCATCCGAAATATTAATTTCGCACAAAGACGAAGAATTATCTGGAACGGCAATCGCTACAACTTTAGAAGGAATGCGTCCATTGATGATTGAAATTCAATCCTTGGTCAGCACCGCAGTTTATGGAACACCGCAACGAAGCACCACAGGTTACAATGCCAAAAGACTCAATATGATTCTAGCGGTTTTAGAAAAAAGAGCTGGTTTTAGGCTTGGCGCCAAAGACGTTTTCCTAAATGTAACAGGCGGAATTTCGGTAGATGATCCTGCCATAGACTTGGCCGTTGTCGCAGCCATTTTATCATCGAATGAAGACATTCCAGTGAATAAAGATTTCTGCTTTGCTGGAGAAGTAGGACTTTCAGGAGAAATTCGTCCTGTAAACCGCGTAGACCAACGCATTCAAGAAGCCGAAAAATTAGGTTTTTCAACCATTTTCGTGTCAAAATACAACAAAATCGCGTTAAAAAACTCTGGAATCAAAATTCAACTCGTTGCTAAAATTGAAGATGTGGCGAGTATGCTGTTTGGATAGTTTAATCATTCGTTATTTATGAAAACGCTGAAGCAAAAAATAGTTCTTTTCTCAAAAATAGGTGCAGTACTTCTAGTGATGTTTTTAGCCTGTGCTTATTTTTTTAGAAACACTCTTTTGGAACAAATTATCGCAAAGACAACTGTAAAAGCTACGACAGAATACGATTGTGATTTCACCATTAAAAAAGCCGCTTTCGAAGGATTATCTGGTGTCGAATTATCTGAAATCATTCTTACTCCTAAAAATGCCGACACCCTTTTTAATATCCAAAAAATTAAAACAACCGTTAATTTTTGGCATCTTTTCCTAGGCGAAGTACAATTGGGAACTTTAGAAATCAACAATGGTTATGTACAACTTACTCAAAAAGGAACCGTAAAGAATTTTGCCGCATTCCTCAAAAAAGACAATTCAGAAACTACAACTAATGACAAACGAAATTATGCTTCGTTAGCCTATAAAATCATCACACGAGTACTGAATCTTATCCCCACTGATATGGATGTTCATAATCTTATTTTCAAATTAGATGACAATGGTAAAAAGGCGAAAATTGACATCAAAAAACTTATCTTAGTCAATAAAGAACTCGAAACGGCAATTGATGTTCAAACTAACACTTTCTCACAACGATGGAAAATCAAAGGTTTGGCTGATCCCAGAAACAAAAAGGTAGATATTCGTATTTTCAACATTGATTCAGGTGCCATTAAACTACCTTATTTTGATGAACGTTACAACTTAATTTCAAGTTTTGATTCTATTCAACTCAACATTCAAAATATCGAAAAAAGTAGTGGTGAATTTCATTTGGATGGTTTCGCTTCGATTACCAATTTAAAAATCAATCATCCTAAAATTGCACGCCAAGACGTAGTTATCAAAAATGCACGTTTTGATTACCGCTTTCTATTTGGTTCTAACTTTTTATCTATTGACAGCAGTTCGACAGTTCAATTAAATAAAATCAAACTTCACCCTTATTTAGCTTACGAGACCGAAGAAGACACTATTTACAAGTTAAAAGTGAACATCCCAAAAATGAAAGCGCAAGATTTTGTTAGCTCTTTACCTCAAGGTTTGTTTACACATTTTGAAGGTATGGAAGCAGACGGTAATTTTGATTATCATTTGAATTTTAAATTCAACCAAAACAAACCTGACCAACTGGTTTTTGATAGTAATTTAAAGAAAGAAAAATTACGAATCACAAAATATGGAGAAGCTAACCTCAACAAGCTGAATAGCGAATTTACCTATCGAGCCATTATCAAGGATATATTGCAGCGCCCTATTTTAGTTGGTTCAGCCAATCCAAATTATGTTACGCTAGACCAAATTTCTCCTTATTTACAAAAATGTGTTTTAACATCCGAAGACCCGTCGTTTTTCAATCATCGCGGTTTTATCAATGAAGCATTTAAACAATCCATTCTGAAAAACATTCGAACAAAAAAATTCTCAAGAGGCGCTAGCACGATTAGCATGCAATTAGTGAAAAATGTATTCCTAACTCGTGAAAAAACATTATCCCGAAAATTAGAAGAAATATTACTGGTATATTTACTCGAAAATAATCGCATCGCGAGCAAAGAGCGTATGCTCGAAGTCTATTTTAACATCATCGAATGGGGACCTGATGTTTACGGCATTAGCGAAGCGTCTCAATTTTATTTTCAAAAGAAACCAATTGATTTAACCCTAAATGAATGTTTGTATTTAGCCCGAATTATCCCGAGTCCTAGTAAATTTATGTATCAATTTGATGGAGCAGGCAAACTAAAAAATTATGCTTTGAAACAAGAGCAATTTTTACAAAATTTGATGCTCAGAAGAGGCCTTTTAACTCCCGAAGATACTATCGGACAAGCCAATAACTTTTCTATTTCTGGAAGAGCAAGGGATTTTTTAAAGTTCAAAGTAATTGATTCAACAGCTACTGATTCTATTCCGATTTCACAAAAAACAAATAACAATTAAAATACAACAAGGAGATGGATTTACTGTAAACTTAAATCATCTCCTTTTATTTTTTCTTAACCAATGTGTAATTTACTTCCTAAAAATCAAGGTGCAGGATCAGGAATAATTGCTTGAACGGCATCTATTTCCTTAAGTATATCCTCAGAAAGATTAATTCTAAAAGCGTCCACATTTTCTTTAAGCTGTTCCATCGTAGTAGCTCCAATAATTGAACTGGTTACAAAAGATTGATGATTGACAAATGCCTGCGCTAATTGGGTTAAATTCAATCCATGTTTTATAGCAATTTCATGATATAAGCGTGTTGCTTTTGTAGATTGTTCGCTACTATACCTAGCATATTGTGGAAATAAATTAATTCGCGCTTTAGGATTTTTTTCTCCCATTAAATATTTACCTGACAAAACCCCAAATGCCAAAGGTGAATAGGCCAACAAACCAACCTTTTCACGATAACAAATTTCAGCTGAAGCTGTTTCAAATTGGCGATTTAATAATGAGTATGGATTTTGAATACTAACAATTCGAGGTAAATTATTGTATTTGCTTTCTTCAAGGAAACGCATAATTCCCCACGCATTTTCATTAGAAAGTCCAATGTGCTTTATTTTTCCTTGCTTGATTAAACCATCTAAAGCTTCCAAAACTTGATGTATGTTATCTTCCCAAGCATCTTCCTGTACTTTAAATCCGCGCTGTCCAAAACAATTGGTTTTGCGTTCGGGCCAATGCAATTGGTACAAATCAATATAATCAGTTTGCAAACGTTTCAAACTATTCTCTAACGCATATTGAATACTTTTTGGCGAGAAATCAAGTTTTTCACGCATATATCCAAAATTAGGATTAGGACCTGCAATTTTAGTTGCCAAAATGACTTTATCCCTTTTACCTGATTTTTTAAACCATGTACCAATAATTTTCTCCGTACTCCCATAAGTTTCTTTATGAGAAGGAACCGAATACATTTCGGCTGTATCAAAAAAATTAACGCCTTTATCTAATGCAAAATCCATTTGAGCATGGCCTTCATCTTCTGTATTTTGTTGTCCAAAAGTCATGGTTCCTAGACAAACTTCACTTACCTTAATTTCAGTTTGCGGTAATTTATTATATTTCATTTTCTTAATTTCATTATACAAACGCAAAAGTATCCAAAAAATAAAAAAGGCTCGAAATATAATTCCAAACCTTTTCTTAAAATTTCGATGATGTTACACAAATTATTTACAAAATATATTGATTGACAACTCTTGTAAATTGATTTATTTGCTCTTTTTCCCATAATTCATCTTTATCTAGTTCTTTAGCGATTAGTTTTGTAACCATTGGAATTATTTCTAATGTTGCTCGAGCATCTATGAATAAGGCACGAACACGTCTTGCCAAAACATCTTCAACAGTTCTTGCCAATTCATATCGAATTGCCCAAATAATTTCTGCTTTGGTATATGGCAATCTGGCATGCAACATTTCACCCAATTCAGGATGATTGACAATTAAATTTTGGATTTTCTCTTGGTCACTTCCGTAAATATAGAGATGTTGTGATTTATCATTAGATGCTATCGCTCCATGGATTTTTACATTTTTTGTTTTACAGGCTACATTATTCAATTTTCCTATT
Source organism: Flavobacterium sp. (assembly GCA_024642295.1). Taxonomy (GTDB): domain Bacteria; phylum Bacteroidota; class Bacteroidia; order Flavobacteriales; family Flavobacteriaceae; genus Flavobacterium. The sequence continues at coordinate 4,688 of JAHEBK010000150.1, forward strand.
GCAATTGTTTTATTTATGGTATCCTGTGCCATTCTTCTGTAGGTTGTCCATTTACCTCCTGTTATGGTTATTAATTCTGATTTAGAAACAATAATTTTATGGCTTCTCGAAATTTCTTTTGTTTTTTCAGACTTATCTTTTGGTGCTGCCAATGGTCTTAAGCCTGCAAAAATGCTCAATACATCCGCTTTTGTTACTTTTTTAGTTAGGTAATTGTTTGCCGTAGAAATAATAAAATCTACTTCTTTATCCAAGGCTTTAGGTTCTAAACTGTGACTATCTAGCAACGTATCAGTGGTTCCTACCACCACCTTATTATGCCAAGGCACTAAAAACAACACTCTCCCATCGTTAGTTTTGGGTATCATGATTGCATCCTTCCCTGGTAAAA
>JAHEBK010000151.1 GCA_024642295.1 Flavobacterium sp.
AAAAAAAGTACCGAGATGTCATTTCACCATAAAACAAAACATACTCGATACTTTTCAACTTAAACAACTAACTAAAACAATCTTTTATCAATCGATATTAAATGTATTGATTGATGATATTTTCGAACAATTCTTGTTTACCACTTTGTAATGATAACTCACCGTTCTCATGTGCTATTTTATATAAATCTTGAAGATTCAATTTACCGTTTTCAAAATCTTTTCCTTTTCCAGAATCAAACGAACTGTATCTTTCAGCTCTTAATTTGTCATAAGGAGAAGAAGTAATTATTTTATCTGCTGTCAACAAAGCTCTTGCAAATGTATCAGCACCTCCAATGTGCGCTAAGAAAATATCTTCCATATCCGTTGAGTTTCTTCTGATTTTAGCATCAAAATTAACACCACCACCTTGCAATCCACCTGCTTTCAAGAAAACCAACATCGCTTCGGTAGTTTCTTGAATATTGTTAGGGAATTGATCTGTATCCCAACCATTTTGGTAATCACCTCTGTTTGCATCTAAGCTTCCTAACATTCCAGCTTGAGCGGCAACATCAATTTCATGTTGAAAAGTATGCTGAGCCAGTGTCGCGTGGTTTACTTCGATGTTCATTTTGAAATCTTTATCTAAACCTTGTGCACGTAAAAATCCGATAGCAGTAGCGCAATCAAAATCATATTGGTGCTTCATAGGCTCCATTGGTTTTGGTTCGATTAAGAAATTTCCTTTGAATCCTTGTGCACGTGCATAATCACGAGCCGTTCTCAAAAACTGTCCCATGTGATCCAATTCTCTTCCCATATCTGTATTTAATAAAGACATATAGCCTTCACGTCCACCCCAGAATACGTAGTTCTCACCACCTAAAGCAATCGTTGCGTCCAAAGCTAATTTTACTTGTCCACCAGCTCTTGCCAATACGTTGAAATCTGGATTAGTAGAAGCCCCATTCATATATCGAGGGTTTGAGAAAGCATTCGCAGTTCCCCAAAGTAATTTTACTCCTGAAGCCGCTTGTTTTTCTTTCAAATAAGCAGTAATTGTCGCCAATCTACTTTCTGATTCTCCAAAAGTTGCACCTTCTTGAATCAAATCGTAATCGTGAAAACAGTAGTAACCAAATCCCATTTTTGTAGTGAATTCAAAAGCAGCATCTGCTTTATCCTTAGCGGCTTGAATAGCGTCGTTAGATTGATCCCAAGGAAAATTTTGTGTCCCTGGTCCAAATGGATCAGAACCTTGTCCACAGAAGGTATGCCAGTATGCTATTGAAAATTTAAAATGCTCACGCATTGTTTTTCCAGCAACTACTTGCTCTGGATTGTAATATTTGAATGCTAACGGATTATCAGATTCTTTTCCTTCAAATTTAATATCTCCAATTCCTTTGAAGTATTCTTTATTGCCTATAATTGCCATTTTTAAATAAATTTTATTTGTTGATTATTAATTCTAATTCTTCCTTCCAGTTTTGATATGCTTTTTTATAAACCTCTTGATTTCCTATTGGTTTGTAACTCATCACATAATCATTCTCCGTAATGTATTTGCCAAATTTTACAAAATCACCTTCATACAATCCTGCTGCCCGAGCGGCACCAATAGCTCCAGTTGTATTGTAAATTTCAATTTCGCATCCCATAAGTACTGCTACTGTATGTGCAAATATTTCAGAGCGGAATAAATTATCATTTCCAGCTCGCATTACATCGATTGTAATTCCATCAGATTGCATAATTTCCATTCCGTAAACAAATGAGAATGCAATTCCTTCTAAGGCAGCTCTACATAAATGAGCCTTATTATGATTGTTTAGATTTACGTTAACTAAACGAGTTCCTATTTCTTTATTGTTAAGCATACGCTCTGCACCATTTCCAAAAGGAATCAGCCTTACGCCATCTGAACCAACTTCTACACCTTGAGCAAGCGTATTCATTTCGTCATAAGAAGCGACAGCAAGATTATTCAACAACCAACGGTATTGAATCCCTGCACCGTTTATACAAAGCAACTTTCCTATCCTTGGTTCGGTTCCTTTAGAATAATTAACATGAGCGAAATTATTCACTCGTGCACTTTCTTTAACAGACAAACTATCTGTTATAGCATAAACCACTCCCGAAGTTCCTCCTGTTGCAGCAACTTCTCCTGGATTAAACACATTGAGTGAAAGCGCATTATTAGGTTGATCACCTGCTCTATAAAAAATAGGTGTTCCTATAGCCAAACCACTTTCTTGTGCTCCTTTTTCATCTACTTTAGATTGTAATCCAAAAGTAGGTACAATGTCTGGAATCAAATTGGAATCAATTCCGTAATGATCTAAGAGCATATTAGCAACAGAATCATTTTTAAAATCCCAAAAAATCCCTTCTGAAAGTCCCGAAATAGTGGTATTCATGACATTCGAAAAACGATACGCTAAATAATCTCCTGGCAACATGAATTTATGAATCTGACTGTAAATTTCAGGTTCGTTTTCTTTAACCCATTTTAATTTTGAAGCCGTAAAATTACCTGGAGAATTTAACAAATGTGTATTGCATTTTTCTTCCCCTATTGTAGCGAAAGCTTCATTTCCAATAGAAACAGCCCGACTATCACACCAAATAATCGATTGGCGAAGAGCTTCTCCTTCCTTATTAACCAAAACCAATCCATGCATTTGATACGATATCCCTATCCCTTTGATTTGATCAGGAGAAACATTGTATCTTTCTTTTAATTTTGCAATTGCTTTACAGCTATATTGCCACCAATCTTCTGGTTTTTGTTCTGCCCAGCCATTTTTCAAGGCTAGCATACTCATTTCGTTTTCAGGCTCTTGAAGGACGCCAATACTTTTACCAGTTGCAATTTCTACAAGAGCTACTTTTATCGAAGAACTTCCTAGATCAAATCCAATGTAATACATACTTTATAATGATTCTCTTATTGTTAATTTTGTTGGGGTATAGATTTGCATTGGTTCATTTGATACTACAAACGCTGCACTTTTAGTCCCTAATTCTTTGAAATCAGTAGAGACTACTGTAATTCCTTTATATATAAATTTTTTCATTGGAGTTTCGTTATACGACAAAATCCCCACATCTTTTCCTGGTTCAAAATTCATTTCTTGACATTGTTCTAAAAATTGTCCCAAAAAACGATCACTCACACTTATGTAGGCTACATTTTTTTCAACTTTCCAATTTTTAGAATCAGTAACAATTTGATATTCGAAATTAAAATCCTCACAATATTTTTTAAAAAACTGAATCGATTCAAAAGTGTGATGTGTATAATTCGGATATACAAAATGAATCGATTTATATTTTCTAAACAACTTCTTTGCCTCTACTAGAGAATCATAAAATGAACCTCCAAAATCTTGAAATACATAATTATTATGCAACTGAAAATGAATATTCCAATCAATCAATAATAATTTGTCATTAGGAAGTGTTGCTAAAACTTCTGGCACTTCTATATTATCAAATGGCATTACTACATATTTATAATACTTCCCTAGACTATTATTGATTATAGTTTTAAAATTATCTGTGTTATAATGATGAAATTGGACATCCGTTATAAAATTATCAGGCAAATTATTAATAAAAGAGTGATACAATACCTCCTTATACGCTTTGAACGTATCTAAAACCAATAGTACCTTTCGTGTTTCGCCTGCAACATAATATCCTTTCCCTGGCACAGAATCCACAATCCCTTGTTCTTTTAATATTAAATAGGCTTTAAATACGGTGTCTCTAGAAAGCTTACTCGATTTACTAACACTATTAACCGATGGTAATTCAGCTCCTACAATTAATTCTTTTTTAGCAATTGCATTTTTAATAGCATCTACTAATTGTTGGTATTTTGGAAGATCCACCCCTTTTCCTATTTCAAGAACACTACTGTTTTCCATACCATTTTATTAAATCTAAACATCATCCTGTACGATACAACAAAACAACATTTTCAACCATGCTGTGCCGTGCTGTCCTGAATGACAAATATATAAAATAATATTAAAAACGTACAAATAAAAACTACTATTTTTTTTAAAACTATAATTCCAACAAATACTACACGTAATACACAACCAACTCCTTGATTTTGATATATTAAATACTTAAATATCTATATTACAATAAGCAATTAACATAGCTAATAAATCGTGTTTGACTAATAAATAGAATGGTATTTAAAAATTTAATCAAAATACTATTTAAGTATATCTTTAGAAAAAAAACAGGTTTAAAACTTTTTACTACTTTTGCAATTCTTTTAAAAACTCTGGGATTGAAACTTTTATTTGCAACTTTATTATCACTAATGCTTTTACTACCTTCTTTAGGGAGCTTGGTGATTTATACGCAATTTAAAATTGCCCAAGATAAAATTGCTAAAACCATTTGCGTACAACGTGCCAACAGCAATAATAGTTGTAAAGGCCATTGTCAATTACAAAAAAGCTTAAAGAAATTTGAAGACAACGAAAAAAGAATGGAAAACACCCATTTAAAAGAGAAAACCGATTTGGTTTATACCACTAACTCTTTTAATTTCACGATTCTTCCTTTGTCTCCTTTACAAAATAATAGTGTTGACGTTAAACATATCTGCAAAAACCCAAAACGAATTTCATTGGGTGTTTTCCATCCTCCCCTCGTTTAAATTATAATTCCTAATGCAATCTAAGTAACAGGAAATTCGAATGTTGTATTTTTTCGACACTGTAAGGAATATTAAGGTCACATAAGTTTTGAAACCCCGATTGTATATTCTTATAGTTCTTATATTTTAGGATGTTTTTCATTCTTAAATGTGTAACATTCAATTTCAACCTTTACTTATTGCTGCTAAAGTATTATCTCTTTTTTTGGCTCAAAGCCAAAGAATCAAATATTATATTATAATTTACACCATTATTCATGAAAAAAATATTCATTATCCTATTGATTATAGGACAATTTACTAATGCGCAAAATAAAAAATCAACAACTAAATTCAATAGCGAACTCGATACTATTTTTGTAACCGCCAATAGAACTGCAACTTTACGCAA
>JAHEBK010000152.1 GCA_024642295.1 Flavobacterium sp.
GAAATATCAAAATTATAACCGGCATCTTTTAAATCGTTGACTACGTCAATCATATCCAAATATGCAAAATGTGGCAGCAAAAATTTATCGTGTAGCTCTGTTCCCCAGCGGATTAGTTTTTTCTCGTAAGGTTCTTTCCAGAATTTGGCCACTAAGGAACGCACTAATAGATTTTGAACCAAATTCATGTGTTTGTGAGGAGGCATGTCAAAAGCTCTTAATTCTAATATTCCCAAACGCCCTGTTGAGGAATCTGGAGAGTACAATTTATCGATACAAAACTCGGTACGGTGTGTGTTTCCAGTGATATCAGTCAAGAGGTTTCTGAAAATTCTATCCACCATCCAAAAAGGTACTTCTTTGTCTTTTGGTATTTGTTCAAAAGCGATTTCCATTTCGTAAAGACGCTCATCACGACCTTCATCAATACGAGGTGCTTGACTCGTTGGTCCAATAAATGGCCCTGCAAATAGGTAACTTAATACGGGGTGGTGTTGCCAATAGGTAATTAAGCTTCGCAATAAATCCGGTCTTCGTAATAATGGACTATCTTCAGGTCTTTCTGCTCCTAATGTTACGTGATTTCCTCCACCAGTTCCTGTATGACGACCATCGACCATAAATTTATCGGTCCCCAAACGAGAAAGGAATGCTTCTTCGTAAAGTGCGGTAGTGTTGTCTACAATTTCTTGCCAAGATTTAGCTGGATGTACATTGACTTCAATTACACCAGGGTCAGGAGTCACCATCATTTTCTCTACTCTGTAATCCGTCTTTGGTTGGTAGCCTTCAATTCTAACCGGCATTTGTAATTTTTCCGCAGTGGCTTCTATTGAAGTAATTAAGTCGACATAGTCTTCTAAATAATCAGTAGGAGGGAGAAAAACATACAACATTCCGTCGCGCTCTTGTACGCAAAGTGCGGTAATGAAAGTATCAACTTCATATAACAAGGTGTCTTCTTCTTTTTTACCTTTCTTTTTAGTTTCTTTTTTTGACAATACTTTTTTGACCGAATCAAAAATCTTTGAAATTGTTCCGTAACGTTTTTTTACTTTTTCATCGTAATCTCCTAAAGCAGGTAAATCTTCAAATAAACTTCGGTCTACGACTGTTTCCCTTTTGTTTTTAGAAGTTTTTGGAAGTGAATCCAAAGGTAAACGCAAACCAATTGGGGAATTTCCAGGTATTAAAAAGCAATTTCCTCTTCTAAATTCCCATGCACAACTTTCCCAATTGTCTTCGGTGTAATTTTTTCGAATGGGTAAAACAAACCCAGATGGATTATTCAATCCTTTCTCTAAAACCTTTGCCAAATTATGGCGTTCTATGGAATCTTTTAAATTTACTTTCAGTGGGTCTAAATTCACTGGAAGCTTCCCTTCTTCAAGTGCCCAGTAGATTGGATCTTCGTAAGTAGGTAATATGTTTTTAGTGTCAATACCTAAAAACTTGGTTAATTCAGTAGTGAATTTATCAGCATCGTGAAAAGTAAATTCCGTTTCTCCTTCTTTGGCAACAAGTGCATCATTCTTCCATAAAGGGAATCCATCTTTTCTCCAGTATAATCCATATTGCCAACGTGGGAATAATTCTCCAGGATACCATTTTCCTTGACCAAAGTGCAGTAAGCCACCATGTGCAAACCGTTGTTTTAAACGTAGGGCTAAATCATAGGCGAGTTTTCGTTTCAATGGTCCATCAGCAGCAGTATTCCATTCGGCTCCTTCAAAATCATCAATAGAGATAAAAGTAGGTTCTCCACCCATTGTCAATCTAACATCTCCTTCAATCAAATCCTTTTCTACCACATTCCCTACAGCCATAATATCTTCCCATTGTCTGTCAGAATATGGTTTGGTTACTCTTGGGTCTTCGTGGATGCGGGTTACTTTGTTTTCAAATTCAAAACTTACTTCACATTTTTCTGTAGCTCCTGTAACTGGTGCTGCACTTTCATAATGAGGTGTGCAACATAATGGGATATGTCCTTCACTAGCAAAAAGTCCAGAAGTAGGATCAAGTCCAATCCAACCGGCACCTGGAATATACACTTCAGCCCAAGCATGTAAATCGGTAAAATCATTTTCGGGTCCTGATGGGCCGTCTAGTGATTTTATATCTGGGGCTAATTGTACTATATAACCAGAAACAAATCGTGCTGCTAAACCAAAGTGGCGCAAAACATGAATTAATAGCCAAGCAAAATCTCTACAAGAACCACTTTTTATTCTTAAAGTTTCTTCTGGTGTTTGCACGCCAGCTTCCATTCGCAAGTTATACGTTAGTTTTTTATACACCTCTTGATTCAGGTATACCAAAAAATCATTTATTTCTATCGAATCATTTAATTTAATGTTTTCAATAAATTTTAAAAACACTGGACTTTCTTCACTTAGTTTTAAATAGGGAACCAACTCTTGTTCGAGTGTTTCGTCATATTTAAAAGGAAACTTTTGGGCATATTCTTCTACGAAATAATCAAAAGGATTGATGACTTGAAGTTTAGCAATAACTTCTACTTCTACTTTTAATTCTTTGATTTTATCAGGAAAAACAATTCTTGCTTGGTAATTCCCAAAAGGGTCTTGTTGCCAATTGATAAAATGATTCTCAGGACTTATTTTAAAAGTGTATCCTTCAATTTGAGTTCTAGAATGTACTGCTGGACGAAGTCTAAAAACATGTGGGAATAATTTAACGCTTCGGTCAAATTTGTAGGTTGTCTTGTGTGAGATGGCTATTTTTATTGACATAAAAAAATATTTTTGTAGCGTTATTGAATATATACAAATATTGAAAAAAAATCTGTATTTAAGGCTTTTTGATGACGATAATTTAAGTTAAAAAGGGTTTTTTAGATTAGTTTTATTGTTACTTTGATTTAAAGTTGATAATTCATTAATGTGTTATTTTTAAAGCGAATTATTTATTAGATGTGTATTTTTTAAATAAAAAAACCTGTTCGGTATTCCGAACAGGTTTGTAAATTATTGCAATCTAGTAGAGACTAGTTGTCGTTCATACGATAATCAGGATAAGCGCTCATTCCATGTTCGTGCTCATCTAATCCTTCGATTTCTTCTTCTTTAGAAACTCTAAGTCCAATTGTTTTCTTGATAACGATAAGTATGATAAAAGAAGTTATTACACAAAATGCACCAATTGCAGCAACTCCTGTTAATTGTATTAAGAATTGGTCAACGCTAGCCATTGCTCCAAAGATTCCTACTGCAAGAGTTCCCCAGATACCACATACTAAGTGTACTGCAACAGCTCCAACTGGATCGTCAAGTTTTAATTTATCTACTAAAGATACTGCCAATACAACTAAGATACCTGCAATAATACCAATTAAAATAGAATCTGTTGGTCCCATTTGGTCAGCACCAGCTGTAATACCTACTAAACCAGCAAGAACACCATTCAGGAACATTGTTAAATCAAGATTTTTATATAAAAATTGAGAGAACATAAAAGCAGCAACACCACCTGCAGCAGCAGCTAAACAAGTTGTAACTAATGTTAGAGAAGTTAATGCTGGGTCAGCAGAAAGTACAGAACCTCCATTAAATCCAAACCATCCTAACCATAAAACCAATACACCACCAGTCGCTAAAGGCAAGTTGTGACCTGGAATAACTTTTGGTTTTCCGTTTTCGTCAAATTTACCAATACGTGACCCTAATAACCAGATGGCAACAAGTGCAGCCCATCCACCTACAGAGTGAACTAATGTAGATCCTGCAAAGTCATAGAATCCCATTTCATCAAGGAATCCACCACCCCATTTCCATGAACCTGCAATTGGATAAACCAATCCTACATAGATAATTGCAAAAATCATGAATGAGTTAATTTTAATTCTCTCAGCAACTGCTCCTGATACAATTGTAGCGGCAGTAGCAGCAAACATTCCTTGAAACAAGAAATCTGTCCAGTATGTATATCCTTCGTTGTAAGCTAAATCTAATACACCATCCTTAAGTGGAGCTTCTAAACCAAATCCTGCAAATCCTAAGAAACCATTAAAGTCTCCAGGGTACATTAAATTGAATCCAACTAAGCAATATAATAGTAATCCAATACAAATAATAAATAAGTTTTTAAATAAGATGTTAATTGTATTTTTTTGTCTCGTTAAACCGATTTCTAAAAATGAAAATCCTAAGTGCATGAAAAATACTAATGCCGTACATAGCATCATCCATACGTTGTTTGTGGTTAATAATCCTGTATCCATAGTAGTAATTGTTTTTTTATTATTTTAATGTTTCTCCGCCTTTTTCACCTGTTCTAACTCTGTATGCCTCAGTTATGTCTGAAACGAAAATTTTTCCATCTCCTACATGACCTGTTGAACCTGCTTCTAAAATTGCTTTAATTGTTGCTTGTTCAAAATCATCGTTAACAACTATTGATAGGTGTCTTCTTTGTATGTCACTAGTACTGTATGAAACACCACGATAAACATGGCCTTGTTTTTCGTTTCCAATTCCAGTTACATCCCAATAAGTAAAGAAATTTACTCCTACTTCATGTAATGCCTTTTTTACATCAGAAAATTTTGATTTTCTAATTGTTGCTTCAATTTTTTTCATGTTTAATTTGTTTTTGAAATTAAGGGTTATTACTTCATTTTTGGTAATAAAGCATTGGTACTTGTTATTGCTTTATTGTTAGTTTTTGAATTATTTTTAGCGAATTTATTAACTTTTTTAAAAGTGATGCTAGATTTTTAGAACTATTTGTTAAAATTCAAACCGAATTATTAATATTTGAAAATTGTAGCTAAATAATAAATTATTAATAGAATTAATTGTGAAAAACTGTTTTTTTAATAATAGTGTATTTTAGTATTACCCTGTTATTTTATAGGTGTTTTTGTTTTTTACGCTATATGAATAGGTGTATTACTAGATTTTTATTAATTAAAACATACATACCCCCTATATTTTTAAGGGGTTGTCTTTTTTTTGTTTAAAATTGCAATTTTAAGAAATTCATGTGTTATTGTGTTTAAGATTGTTT
>JAHEBK010000153.1 GCA_024642295.1 Flavobacterium sp.
AATACTTTAGTTGGATAATCCGCAAAATGTACTTGAGCTGCTTGCCCAATTTTTAAACTTTTAGCATAATTTACATTCACTTGTGTTTCTAACCACAGTGACCCTAAATTTGCTAATTCTATAATACCCATTCCTTCCATCACATAACTTCCTTCGGTTGCTTTAATTTCGGATATCACACCTGCATAGGGACTGTAAAAAGTAGTATAAGGTGAGACATCAGCCGATTTTTGTATCGCAACAATTTGAGCAGAAGTCAAACCATAAAACAATAATTTTTGCTGTGCAGCATTCATTAGTGTTTTTGCATTTTTACCAAAATCTCCAGGCATTTCCAATTGCTTAAAGGCGGTATAGTAATCCTGTTTGGCAATCGCTAAATCCTCACTATACAATTGATAAATAGGCTGATTTTTATGCACTACATCTCCTTCGGTTTTAAAGTATAATTTCTCTAAACGTCCCATCGCTCTTGCTGAAATTGTTTTAAGCGTTTCTTGATTAAAGCTCAATACTCCAGTATAATTTTCGGCTACACTTTTTTCTGTTTCACTAACGGATTGTGTGGTTATATTTCCCAGTTGCACTTGCTGATCACTCAACATAATTTCATTGGTTTCCCTACTAGAATTTTTCTTAATAATTAATTCCATGTGACAAATTGGACATTTTCCTGGCTTGTCTTCTTTTATTTGGGGATCCATAGAACAAGTATAATAAGACCCCTCCCCCATTTGATGCTCAGAATGTTCGCTGTGACTGTCTTCTTTTTTGTTATTACATGCCAAAGCAATGAAAACCAACATCACAAAACTTATGTTTCTAAATATTTTCATCTCTATTGTATTTTATTAGAACCTGTTTTAATAAAAGTTTCACTATCTACTAAATATTGTGCATTTTCAATTACCTCATCTTGAAGTGTAATTCCGTTTAGTATTTGAACAAAATCAGCTATTTCTACTCCTGTACTAATTGCCATTGCTTTATAGCCTTTTTCCGTTTTTACGAAAGCTACTTTTTTACTTCCAAGAGTAATCAATGCCTTTTTCGAAAGCCAAATTCCCTTTACTGAACGAACATCAATCCCACCTTCCAAACGCAACCCAATCGGCAATCCTCCTCGTTCATTATTTAGATACACCCTAATTCTATTGGTTTTATCAGAAGAATTTAATTGTGTTTCCACAAAATTGATTTTAGCGGAAATATTTTCGTTATCATTCAGTTCTGTTTTAATTCTTATGGTTTGATTTACTTTTACCAAACTGCTTTGGTCTTGAGAAATATTAAAAACGCCCCAAACTTTGGCAGTATTCATCAACTTAAAAACCACTTGATTTTTTTGAATATAATCACCTTCTTTTGTTGCTAATGAAGAAGTAGTTCCTGTGGCTGCTGTCATAGCATTACTATTCTGTTCAGTCATAACATCCGTTTCTTGCACAATTCCATTTGTTGGACTGTAAATAGTTACAATTGGATTTTCTTTTTTGGCTGTAGCCAAAGCATTAATTTGACGTGCAGTCATGCCGTAAAGCAATAATTTTTGTTTTGAAGCTTTCAAAATCGACAGATTCTCTGCATCATAATTCATCAGATAGATGAAATTCTGTTGTTCTGTGGCAAGTTCTGGACTGTAAACATCAAAGAGTTTTTGCCCTTTGGTCACTTTTTGAAATTTATAATTCACATACATTTTTTCAATCCTACCACTTATTCTGGCAGCAATAGCGACCGCTGCATTTGGGTCATAGATAACAGTTCCAGGTACATTAACTTGGGTACTAATACTAGTGTCCTTTGGGTGCACCACAGGAAAATTCCCCACCACAAATTGATCTGTAGCTTGTAATAAATAATCAATAGAATGATTTTCAGCTTTTTTAGGAGTTGTAATCTTTCTAACCAGTGTCATCCCACAAATAGGACAACTTCCTGGTTCATTTTCCTCAATTTCAGGATGCATCGAACAAGTATAAATCACAGCTGACGAAGCTGTTTCCTCATTTGATTCTTTTGCAACAAGAATTAATTTCATACCACATTTAGGACAGTTACCCGGCTTGTCACTAAAAACCGAATCTTGCGGCATTGGGCAGGTATACATTGTAGCAGTGTTCGTAAAAGATCTGTTTTTATTCACCATAAAAAGCGTAATCCCTACCAGCAAGAATACTACAATCCACAAACTAAATTTTATTTTCGAGTTCATCATTAGTTGTTTTCTAGTTGTTTTTCAATTGCAACTTGGGTTGTTAAAATGGATTGTAATTTATCCAAAGATTCCATTTGAGCCATATTCAGTGCTTCCCAAGCATCTAAGACAGCAAACAACTCCCCTGTGTTATTTTGCCAAGCCAAAACAGCCGTGTCATAATTTCGTTTTAAAGCTGGAATAATGCTCTTTTCGGCAATATCGTATTGCTTTTTCAAGTTGATTAATTCGGTATTCATCCCAGAAATCATCCCGGTGGCTTCATTCAAAATCATCTGTTTTTGCCACGCTAGGCTTTCGTTTTTAATTTTTAAACTTTCAATATTGGCTCGATTCATCTTTGTTGACCAAGGCATTGGAATAGTGACCATTCCCATTAACGAGAACTGTTGCGGTTGTTGTCCTAGCCCAATCATATGATCGTATTTGATTCCAAATTCGGGTGCTAATTTTGCTTTTTCAATTGCTGCTTTCATTTGGTTTAACGCCATCGTTTTTTCAATCGATTTTAAGTCCGAACGATTTTGGGCTAAACTAACTGTGTCTTTTTGAACCCCCGTATATTCTTTCAACTCGTAATTCATATCAAATTCGAAAGGCGTATTTTTATCCCTTGCCATCAATGTATTGAGCAGAATTCTTTTTTGATTACTATCATTTTGCAACATAACAATCATACTTTCCACAACACTCCATTGTGATTTGGCTTTGTAATAGATAGGTAGTTTATCCATGTTGTACTGGTAACGAATTTCCATGCTTTTTATCATATACTTTAAAAGCGATAGGTTCTCATTGGCAACTTTTAATTTTTTGTCCAAAACCAATCCTTGATAATAATTCGTTTTAGCTATAGCATTGAGTTGGTTCAAAGTATAATTTTTATTTTCCTTTTCAACAGAAGACATAGCGTTCATATAATCTGAATCCGCTTTTAACTTTGACGTATTTGGAAACATCTGACTAACTCCAATCATGTACATTCCCATGCCTCGACTCATCATGTCTCCTTTCCACATTTTTGTGTTGTAAGGAGCCATAAACAATCCCGTGCTCAACTGTGGCGCCATCCAACTTTTAGAACCTTCGGCGGCCGCATCCATACTTTGAATATCGGCATCATACATTTTTAACTGTGGATTGTTATTTTTGATGGTTTTCAAAATAGCATCCAACGAAAGTGTTTGCGACATCCCATTAAAGACACCCAAAAACAAACAACTTATTACGAGTAAATAATTATTCTTTAACATCTATCAGTTCAATTTTTCCATTTGTTTTTAATTCGTGAAGTTTATTCATTTCAAAAACAATTGGGGTTACAAATAATACATAAATTACAGAGGTTATCGTACCTCCAATAAGAGGAACCGTAATAGGAATCATCACATCAGCTCCCGTTCCTGTCGCCCAAAGAATCGGTATTAGTCCAAATAATGAAACCGAAACTGTCATCAATTTTGGGCGCAATCTTTTGGCCGAACCTTCAATTACGTAGTCTCTAATAATGGATTCGTTAAGGGTTTGATCACTATTTCCATGTTTGGCGACCATTTTATTCATGGCTTCATTGAGGTAAATAGTCATTAGCATTGCTGTTTCTATCGCCATTCCAAACAAAGCAATAAAACCCACAGTAACGGCAACTGAAAGATTAATTCCATAAAAATAAACCATAAAAATACCCCCAATTAATGCAAAGGGCACAGTAATCATGGTAATCAAGGCTTCCTTTAAAGAATGATAGGTAAAAAACAAAATCAAGAATATTATCACGACCACAATTGGCAAAATCATGTTCAATGTTTTATTTGCTCTTAATTGATTTTCCCATTGTCCACTCCACTCTAAGTAATATCCTTTAGGCATCTTACTCATCATGGTATTTAATTTTTCTTGTGCTTCTTTGACTGTGCTGCCTAAATCTCTATCTCTCACATTAAAAAGAACGCTACCTCTTAACATAGCATTTTCGCTATTAATCATTGGCGGTCCATCACTAATTGTTATATCAGCCACTGCTTCTAAAGGTATTGGACCAAAATCCATTGTTTGGACTTGAAGTTTATTTAGTGCATCAATACTATTTCTATATTCTTGAGCATATCGTGCATTGACAGAAAATCGTTGACGCCCTTCAATTGTTGTAGTTAAAGTCATTCCTCCAATCGCTGTTTCTACCACCGAGTTGACATCATCAACAGTAAGTCCATAGCGACCTATTGCTTCACGTTTGGCATTGATGTCAATATATTTACCACCTGTAATAGGTTCAGCATACAAATCTTTCACCCCTGAAGTTCCTTCCAAAGTTTTTTTGATTTTTTGTGCCAATACATTAATAGTATCCAAACTCGCTCCATAAATCTTCACACCAACATCCGTACGAATTCCAGTAGCCAACATATTTATTCGGTTGATAATGGGTTGGGTAAAACCATTGGTCACACCTGGAATTTGAAGTTTGTTATTGATCTCTGTGATGATATCCTTTTTTGTTTTTCCCGCTCTCCATTCGGTTTGAGGCTTTAATAAAACAATAGTTTCAATCATACTTATCGGACTATTGTCTGTGGCCGTATTGGCTCTTCCCGCTTTTCCTAAAACATGTGCTACCTCAGGAATCGATTTAATTAGTTTGTCTTGTACTTGTAAAATTCTTTTTACTTCCGAATTGGAAACATCTGGCAAAGTAACTGGCATAAACAAAATCGAACCTTCATCTAAAGGTGGCATAAATTCAGACCCTAAACGTGTAAACATCAATACACCTACAGCCAATACTAAAACATTAACCAAT
>JAHEBK010000154.1 GCA_024642295.1 Flavobacterium sp.
AAAATTCTTCATCCTGAGCAACTTCCAAATTATACCTTTACCTTTGCCAAAAAACTGAACTAAATTGAAGCAACAAAATCGAAATATTTTTATTTTTTCCTTACTAGGCTTGGGATTTTTTGCTTTGTTTTTTACGAACATTAGTTTGGGCTCGGTTAGGATTCCTTTCCAAGAAATTTACAATAGTCTTACAGGAGGCCAAGCCAGCAAATCAACTTGGGAATACATCATCATCAACTATCGCTTACCCAAAGCAATTACAGCAATATTAGTAGGAATGGGGCTTTCAATAAGTGGTTTGTTGATGCAAACACTTTTTAGAAATCCACTGGCAGGACCCTATGTTTTAGGATTGAGTTCAGGAGCTAGTTTAGGTGTAGCCTTTGTTATTTTAGGGGCTGGATTATTGCCTCCTTTTTTAACCACAATACTATTGTCATCTTATGGAATTGTGATTGCTTCTACTCTTGGAAGCACACTCGTTTTATTAGCCGTATTAATAGTTTCCCATCGAATGAGGGATACTATGGTAATTCTTATTGTGGGACTTATGTTTGGAAGTTTTACCAATGCAATTGTAAGTACATTAACTTATTTTAGTTCTGCAGACCAGTTGCAAAAATTCATTTTTTGGTCGATGGGAAGCTTAGGAAATTTATCATGGAGTGCCATTACCATACTTTCTTGCTGTGTCATGATTGGACTTTTAATGAGTTTGTATTGCATCAAACCTTTAAATGCCTTGCTACTTGGTGAGAATTATGCCAAAAGTCTGGGACTCAATTTCAAAAAAACACGATTAATTATCATATTAGCTACTAGCATTTTAGCTGGAAGCATTACCGCTTATGCTGGCCCAATTGCTTTTATTGGACTAGCTGTTCCTCATATTGCAAAACTTTTATTTCACACCAGTAACCATAGTGTTTTATATTGGAGCACTTTGCTAATAGGTGCTAGCATTATGCTTTTATGCGATGTTATTTCACAAATGCCGGGCTACGAAACCTCTTTACCTATTAATGCGGTGACATCCCTTTTTGGCGCACCTATAGTTATTTGGTTGTTGGTTCGAAAACGGAAAAATAATTAAAAAAAAATAAAACACATAGATTCAGAGAGTAAATTACTTAATTGAGAATTCCATAGTAAAAACACGTTTTTTATAGATAAGAAAACAAAAATATTATCTTTTAAAATCAGCATAAATGATAACACAAAAATATCTTGACGACATAACATACGAAATAATTGGTTGCGCTATTGAAGTACATAAAACAATGGGACGAGGCCTGCTTGAAAATGTATATCATCTCTGTTTGAAAGAAGAACTAAAACGTAAAAACATCAATTTTAAATCCGAGATGAAAATTCCATTAATTTATAAAGACAAAGAATTGGAAATAGATTTTAGATGTGATTTGTTAATCGAAAACTGTATCGTTGTTGAATTAAAATCTGTTTTACAACTAAATACTATCTTTGAAGCTCAACTTCAAACCTATATGAATCTTTTAAAAGTTCCAAAAGGAATTATTATTAATTTTAATTTTGCTAATATTTTCAAAGAAGGACAAAAAACTATTGTTAACAACTATTTTAAAGAGCTACCTAAAGAATAATTATTGATGTAATATAAAAAATCAAACTAATTGAAAACACGATACGCTATGTAGTCTATCAATAAGTGAAGCGCCTCAACATAAAAACTATAAAAAACTATGTCCCAATGTGTTTAAAAAAAATCTAATGAGCCAGACCATCCTATCCACCACAAACCTAAGCATAGGCTACACCTCAAAAGGAGCCACAACAACCATTGCGCAAAACCTAAACCTCAATTTACAATCAGGTAAACTCATTGCACTTATTGGATCCAACGGAATAGGAAAATCAACGCTTTTGCGAACACTTACTGGAATTCAAGATCCATTATCAGGAGTAGTTATTTTGAAGGATAAAAACATCGAACTTTACGAGCCACTCGAACTGGCACAAAACCTAAGTGTCGTATTAACCGAAAAACTTCCACCCAGTAACCTTACCGTTTTTGAGCTCATTGCACTTGGACGACAGCCGTACACAAACTGGATTGGAAAACTCACCGATACCGATATTGCTCAGATTAACGAAGCGATGGAACTCACCAAAATAAGTCATTTGGCTACCAAAAAACATTTTGAAATAAGCGATGGACAACTACAAAAGGTACTCGTAGCAAGAGCTTTAGCACAAGACACCCCATTTATTATTTTGGATGAACCAACAACCCATTTGGATTTACTACACAAAGTAGCCTTGTTTAAATTGCTTAAAAAACTCAGTCAAGAGACTCAAAAATGCATTTTATTTTCTACTCATGATATTGATATGGCTATCCAACTCAGTGATGAAATGATTATTATGACGCCCGAAAATGTCATACAAGACACTCCTTGTAATTTTATTTCTAAAGGAAGTTTTAATACCATATTCAAGGATGACCACATTCATTTTGATTCCGAAAAAGGAAAATTTGTCATTACTTAATTAACAGCATTACTATCTCCTAAATTATGTTTAAATTAAACACATACGTCCATAGTATCTATAAATCTATGGGTTTAAAAACCTACTCCTCTACTTTCTTAATTACTTTTCTAGCAACTTCGATTTTGAATTTTTTACCTTTCATTTTTTCGTCTTTAACAGCATGTAGCAAGTCTTTTACTTTATTGTATTTTACTGCCGCAAACGAAATAAAATCTTTGACTTCAATCAATCCTAAATCTCCTTTTTCAAGTTGTCCTTTTTGAGAAAAGAAACCTACGATATCGATTTTATTTAATTTATTCTTCTTTCCTCCACTAATATAAATAGTTTGGAATTGTGGTGGTTTAGGCAAACTTTTAGGCGCTTCAACGTGCAAAACAGGCATTGAATAATCAATATAATCCATTTTTTTTTCGTTTTCATTCACAACAATATAAGCAGTTCCTGAAGCTAACATACGAGCAGTACGCCCATTTCTATGTGTAAATTCATCCGCTTTTGAGGGTAAATGATAATGAATTACGTGATTCATCTCAGGAATATCGAGACCACGAGCAGCTAAATCGGTTGTGATTAAATAACTCATACTCCCATTACGAAACTGAATCAAAGCACGTTCTCTTTCGTCTTGATCCATTCCGCCGTGATAATACGTGGCATAAATCCCTTTTTCATTAAGAGTATCACTAATACGCTCTGCAGCATCACGATGATTACAAAAAACAATCGCAGCTTCAGATTTCAAAGAACAAATCAGATGAAACAAGCTTCCTAATTTATCTTTTTCTTTAGAAACAACCATTTTCATCGAAAGGTTACTCTCTGATTCATCTGCTTCTGGAATAAAATCCAAAATAGTCGGATTGATAACTCTAGTATATTTTGGAATCTCAATATCAGAAGTTGCAGATACTAAGACACGTTTGTTCAATTTTGGTAATTTCCCAATGATAAATGACATTTGCTCATGAAATCCCAATTGTAACGATTTGTCAAATTCATCCAAAACCATCGTTTGAATCTTATCCAAACGAAAAGTACCTCTTTCAATATGATCAGCAATTCTACCAGGTGTCCCAATTAAAACTGCTGGTGGATTACTCAAATTCTTAATTTCAGTATCAATAGAATGCCCTCCGTAACATACATTTATTTTGTAATCGGTTCCCATTTTTTTCCAAACCTGTTCTATTTGAAGTCCCAATTCACGCGAAGGCACTAAAATCAAACATTGAACAGACAAAATACCTGGTTCTAAGAGTTCCAACACAGGCAATAAAAAAGCCAATGTTTTTCCGGAACCAGTAGGAGATAACAGTAAAATGTTATTATCATGCAAAATAGTGTCTTGAGCCACTTCTTGCATTTCATTTAAATTCTCAATTCCTAAATTCTTGAGTATATTTTGGGGAAGGTGTTTTGAATTCATTTCTATAATTTGTGCAAAGGTAGTTTTTTTAAAATTATGAATGTTCCAACAATCGAGGCAACTTAATCGAATCCTAAATAGGATTACAAAACAACAGATCAAAAAAAAACTGTCAAAACATCTATTAAAGAATGTCTTGACAGTAAAAAAAATGTTTTTATAAATTTAGCAATTTAATGCTAATTGTTTATTTGATTTAGAACCCGTAAACCACACCTACAGCAAACTGAGAAGCAGATTTAGTTGGGTCACCATTTGATTTAGAGAAGTACTCATCTTTACCACTATCCAATCTAAACTCAGGAATAATAGTCAATCCTCCAGCCTTTAAGTTAGCTGATAAAGTAAATGCTGTTACTGATTCGTCACCTGAATTTTCTTTGAATTTAAAGTACTCACCACGTAAACCTAAACCAAAGTTTTCAGTTACAGCAACCGCTGGATACAAAGCTACACCTGTATAACCAATTTTATCTCCATTTGAAAAATCAGCTGTATTCAACCCTAAAGTAAATTTATCAGATAATTTAAAAGAAGCTGTTAAATCAATAATAGTTCCAGACTCTGAACCATCCATAAAGTTAATGTAAGCACTAACTCCTTCAGCTGGAGCTAAAGATAACTGTGCTCCAATAGCATTTAATCCTTTAATAGGATCAGCTTTGTATGAGTTCCATTGATCATTAAACAAACCTACCATCAAACCTACTTTGTCAGAGAAAGCATAAGTTCCTTTTACTCCTGCATTTTGAAATGGTCCGTTTGTAAATAAATAAGAAGTAGAATAATGGAAGTTAGCCAAAGGCGAAATTACTTCATACCCTACAAATGTACCCATATAACCAGCTGTCAAGCTAAATTTATCTGATACTGCATAAGTAGCATACAAATTTTGAATATGGAAAGAGTTAAATCCGTTCCCTTCATCATAAGAACCATCAGAATTTGGAATTGACTGAAATTGTCCTCTAGGTCCAAAAGATACTTCACCTACGAATGATGTTTTACCAGTAGTTTTCTTCAAAGCGATATCAATCAT
>JAHEBK010000155.1 GCA_024642295.1 Flavobacterium sp.
AAATATATAACAATTATACCAAAATACAATCGATTGTATTTTGTTTTTTAATCCCTACATTTGTAACTAATCGATTGTTCCTCATGAGAGTAATTACAAAACCAATTCTTATCTTTGGACGCAATAAACAACCATGAGAAACAATAACATAACCATACATGACATTTCTAAAGCCCTAGGAATTGATAGTTCAACAGTGTCAAGAGCACTTAATAATAGCCCACGCGTTTCCCAAAAAACAAAAGACAAAATTGTAAGCAAAGCGAACGAAATGGGCTACCAACGCAACAGCTTGGCTTCAAAATTACGCACTAATAAAACACATTCCATTGGCGTGATAGTTCCTCGAATTTCGAGACACTTTTTCTCCTCGGTTATTGCTGGAATTGAAGAAACGGCTTTTGACGCGGGTTATGACGTTATTATTTGCCAATCTTTAGAAAGTTTTGAACGCGAAAAAAAATTAATGGAAACCTTATCGTCGAATAGAGTTGACGGAATTTTAATTTCGATTTCGATGGAAACTACAAGTTACGAACACTTTAAAGAATATCAAAAGCAGGGATTTCCAATTCTCTTTTTTGACCGCCCTTGTAATTTGGCCGATAGTACCAATATCATTATCGATGATTACAAAATAAGTTTTGAAGCAACCGAACACCTCATTCAACAAGGATGTAAAAACATAGCTCATTTTTCTGGTCCTGCAGCTTTAGATTTGTACAAAAACAGAACTAATGGCTACAAAGCAGCCTTAATAAAATACGGTATTCCGATTAGAGATGAATACATCTTAGAATCTCATTTGATGAAAGAAGACGGAATTGCATTGGCTAAAAAAATACTTACCCTTCCAAAAGTGGATGCTGTATTTTCATCCAATGACGCAGCCGCTATTAGTGCGATGCAATATCTTAAAGAAAACGGCATTAGAATTCCCCAAGACATTGCTTTTGTCGGCTTTAGTAACGAACCTATTTCAGCTGTTATGGAGCCGTCACTAACAACCATCAAACAACCTGATTTTGAAATGGGAAAAATTGCCACTTCCCTCCTTTTCGATCAAATTAAAAATAAATCGGGACATAAAAACCAAACCAAAATTCTGGAACCAGAACTCGTGATTAGAAATTCGTCTCAAAAATAGTTATCACAAATTCTATTTACATTTTACAGCATAAAAAAACCACCAGAAATAAATCTGATGGTTTCATTAAAAGAGCAATGTCTTTGTTAGTTTTTCAAATCTTTTATTACTTTAAAAGCGACGTCCACTTGTTCTTCACTTACTAAAATTGTAAATTCATTTGAAGTTGAAATTACTTCATTGATGATGATTCCTTCCCAAGCTAAACGTTGAAAAATAAAATAATAGATTCCTGGAATCACGATATTTTCTTTTGGTAATTTAACGGTAATAGAAGCAAGATTATCTAATTTTTGAAGCAACTTTTCATTGGCAAAATGTTTATCTACCAATGAATTAACCGTATTACTAACTACGATATTAATTTCATTAACCCCTCTTGACGAAGTATAAAAAACATCTGGAAAAGCATTAATATCTGACAATAATTCGGCTTGTTTATTTAAAACTGTTTCTGATATTGCAAAAGCATAGTCCGTCAAAGCTGAACGTACCGTGATTTCACCAATATTTTTGATTACTTTATTGATTTTATGATTAAGCCTAAAGTCCAACTCCTCTGTTAATCGCTTTAGAGACATCACTACAGCACCTTGCTTTACTTCTTTTCCAAACTCACTTTCTAATTCTGACATGATGTTTCGAGACAACGAAGTCAAATTAATAATTCCTAGCGATAAAGCATTCAGTAAAAAAGGCTTTGTCTTGATGTAATTCTCTACAATTGACGATACAGTTTTCATATTTTATATACGTATTTTTACTTAGATTTAGCAGTTTTTTTCTGCCCGATTTCTTAAAAACTGATGCAAATATAAATAAAAAACATTTTGTTACAAATATAACACGTAAAAAAGTTGCTTAAAAATGAAAAAAAGCATCTGTAAGGTGTTCAATTACAAAGGAATTCCTGTCTTTATGAATGGAAATAATATCAAAACGAACCTCCAAATCTAAATTTTTTGCGCATACGTATTCGTCTACAGCCCTTGTAAGTAGTCGGATTTTCTTTGATTTAACCGCATCGACTGGTAAACCAATTTCGATAGATGAACGAGTCTTTACTTCAACAATTGAAATTGTATCATTTATCTGACAAACTATGTCGATTTCAGCTTTTTGAAAGCGCCAATTTCGGTCTAAAATGGTATATCCATTTTCTTTTAGAAAATTTACAGCCATTTCTTCCCCTAATTTTCCTAATTCGTTATGTGCAGCCATCGATAAAAATTTGAATCTAAAATTTTCAAAAAATAAGTAATTCAACCAAGCAGGTTTTCGCATCCGATGTTACTCAAAAACAACCGTAGTTTTGGTAGCATTGACATCAATGGTAACCGTATTACCAAGTATCAAAGCACGATTATCATGAATATGGCCAGCAGGAAAATTATAAACGATTGGGATATTGTAATTTTTAGTTACATCCTCAATAATCTCTAAAGCATTTTTACCCCAAGGAATATCGTTGTCTTTCATACTACTCATGGCACCCACCAAAATTCCTTTGATACTTTCCAAACAACCATTTCGTTTCAAATTGAGCATCATACGATCTACATGATATAAATATTCATCTAAATCTTCAATAAAAAGAATTTTATCGCGACAATCAATAGCAGAAGGCGAGCCAAACAAACTATATAAAATAGACAAATTACCACCCACAATTTCTCCTGTTGCTTTCCCTAATTTGTTCTTAGAATCAGGTGCTATTTCGTAACTTAATTTTTCACCAAATAAAGAAACCCGCAAACTTTCAATCGCTGCAGGAGTTGCCCTAGGAACACTTATTGGCATAATGCCATGAATGGATTTATACCCCATCGTATTCAAATGATTGTGTAAAACGGTTACGTCACTAAAACCAATCACCCATTTTGGATTTTGTTTGAATTTGGTAAAATCTAACAAATCAATCATTCGTACCGTTCCATATCCACCGCGCACACACCAAATGGCTTTTATATTTGGGTTGTCCATTTGAGTTTGAAAATCGGCAGCGCGTTCTTCATCACTACCTGCTAATTGGTTTTGTTCTAATCCTATTGTTTTACCAATGACTACTTCAAGTCCCCAACTGTGTAATAAATCAATAGTAGGTTTCAAATTGTCAACAGGATTTTTTCGAGCGGTAGATACAATAGCAACAGTATCTCCTTTTTGCAAATAAGCAGGTGTAATCATAGGTGTTTGAGATTGGCAGTTTAAACTAAAAAAAGCAAAAAATAAAAATAGGCAAGAATACCATTTGGAGGAATCAAAAGAACGCCATAAGAGCTGGATGTGCATATTTTTGTTTTGCAAAATAATTATAAATAAGTCCGTTCAAAAATAGAACAAAACAAATATAAGGTTTTTAAAAATATTTCGAAGAATCTAATTTGTTTTAGTATTTTTACTACGAAAAAGTTTAAAGATAAGACATCATCTTTTACCGCAAATTCGCAAATTTTATTTTAAATGAAACGCTTGAAACGGAATTAACGCAAATTTCTTTATTCAAAATATAATTCAAAAAAATGTGACTCCAGCGCTAGTGAATTAACCAAGCAATCTGTCGTTATTTTTTTAAACTCATGTTTCCCCTCTAAACGCTCTTGCTATGAAAGCCTTGTATTATTTTCTTTTTGCAACAGTATGCCTATCACTAAATACTAATGCCCAATCCAAAAAATTCAACATTCACACTATTGCTTTCTATAATTTCGAAAATTTATTTGACACTATCAATGATCCAACGACTCATGATGATGAATGGACTCCTACAGGATTTCAACATTGGACTTCTAAAAAATACTATCAAAAACTACAAAATTTATCGAGAGTTCTTGCCGAAATTGGTAGTTCCGAAAACACAAACTCACCGACACTAATTGGCTGTTCCGAAATTGAAAACCGCGCAGTTCTTGAAGATTTAATTAAGCAACCCATGATTATCAACAAAGACTACGGCATCATACATTATGATTCGCCCGATAAACGCGGAATTGACGTGGCTTTGTTGTACCAAAAACAATATTTCAAACCAACCTCCTACACTAATATTCCGCTAATTATTTACGACAAAAACAGTAAATCAAAACACAAAAACACAACTCTAGAAAGCGACCAAGACGATACTGAAATCATTGCACTCAATAACCGAATCTTTACCCGTGACCAACTTTTAGTTACTGGTTTTCTCGAAAACGAAGAAATTCATATTATTGTGAATCACTGGCCATCACGCTCCGGTGGAGAGAAAAAATCAAGTCCATTTCGCGAAGCAGCCGGCGCCTTAAACCGAAGGATTATCGATTCCCTACAACATATCAATCCAAAAGCTAAAATCATTACGCTTGGCGACCTCAACGACAGCCCTTACAACAATAGTGTTAAAAAAGCCCTCAATGCAAAAGCAAAAAAAGATGAAGTCCTACCTCTGGGAATTTTCAATCCCTTTGAAGAAATGGCCAATCAAGGATTAGGCACTATTGCATTTAGAGATACTTGGGATATTTTTGACCAAATTATGATCACTCAATCTTTAATACAAAATGATTTTTCCAAATATCAATTTTGGAAAGCGGGCATTTACAACAAGCCCTTTTTAATACAATCAACTGGTTTGTACAAAGGTTATCCCAAACGCCATTCCGCCACCGAAGTGGGTTTCAGTGACCATTTTCCAGTATATATTTATTTAATTCGGGAGGATAAAAGAAGGTAGAGGAAAGAGCAAAGAAAAAAGAGAATTGTATGTCCCTGATATAGGTTGACCACAAAAGTCAATTTATATGAAAGCAAATTTAAAG
>JAHEBK010000156.1 GCA_024642295.1 Flavobacterium sp.
TTGCCAAAGCTCTAGACAAATCAATTCAACGAATTGAAGATGCTGTTATGGAAACTTTATCTCAAACGCCTCCTGAATTAGCAGCTGACATTTACAACACAGGTATTTATTTAGCTGGTGGAGGTTCTATGTTAAGAGGATTAGACAAAAGAATTTCTCAAAAAACTGATTTACCTGTTTATATTGCTGAAGATCCTTTAAGAGCAGTAGTTCGCGGTACAGGAATGGCACTTAAAAACATAGGTAGATTTAAAAGCATCTTAATTAAATAAGATTTCTTATATGATTCTGAATTTTATACAGTCTTTAAAAAAGTGAGTATAAAATTCAGAAGTTTAAGCCTATTTTGAAACACCTAATCAAATAAGAGAATGCAGCAAATCTTTAATTTTATATTCAAAAACAGTAATCGACTACTGTTTTTGCTGTTATTATGCATTTCGTTTTTGCTTACGATACAGTCACATTCCTATCACAAAAGCAGGATAATTAGTTCTGCTAATTTTGTAACTGGTGGCGTGTATGAAAAAATGAACAATGTAAGCGAATATTTGAATTTAAGAACTCAAAATGAAGCATTAGCTCTTGAAAACGCCAGATTAAAAAGCATCTTATTCAAGTCAAAAGACACCGCTGAAATTAAAAAAATAGAAAGTCTTAAAGGAGTTGCTCCAGAAGACATCGTTGTTTCAAAAGTAATCCATAATGTTTATAATGCACATGAAAATTTCCTAACATTAAACTCTGGCGCCCTAGAAGGAATTAAAACAGACATGGGAGTAATTAATAATTTAGGTATTGTAGGTATTGTTGACAAAACCTCCCCAAATTACGCTACTGTCTTAAGTATTTTGAATGTAAAATCTCAAATTAACGCCAAAATCAAAAAATCAAACCATTTTGGTTCTTTAGTTTGGAATGGAAAAAGCACTGGATTTGTTCAGTTAATCGATGTGCCAAGATTAGCTTCTGTAAGAAAAGGAGATACTATCGTTACTGGTGGACAATCTGTAATTTTTCCTGAAAATATTAATATTGGAACGATTGACAAAATTTACATTGACAATCAAACTAATTATTACACTTTGAATATTAAACTTTTTAATGACATGACTAATTTAGGCCATGTTTACATTATCAAAAGTAAAAATAGAGACGAACTAAATAATCTAGAAAAACAAAATATTAAAGATGAATAGCACTTTGTTAGTCAATGTTTTTCGGTTTATAGTATTATTAGCCGTTCAGATTGTTATTTTTAACAACATGACCTTTTTGGGATTTATCATGCCACTCCCCTACATATTGTTCATTTTATTATACCCTGTTAATGGAAACAAATCGGGCTTATTAATTGCTAGCTTCTTGCTAGGATTAACAATGGATTTTTTTTCAAATTCTGGCGGAATTCATGCTACAGCTTGTTTAATATTAGCCAACTTTAGACCTTATATCTTTAAATTCGCTTTTGGTGTGAGTTATGAATATCAAACGATTCGTATCAATGAAGCACTAACGCCTGAGCGATTTTCATTCCTATTAATAGCGGTATTTCTACATCATATTACGCTATTTATATTAGAAGCTTTTCAAGTAAGTTTTATTTGGGACATTCTAATTAGAACACTATTGAGTGCATTATTCACTCTTATTAGTTGTATCATTCTAATATACCTTATTAAGCCTGTAAAAAGATGAGAAAACTATTGCTGCCTTCACTAATCATCATTGCAGCATCATTGCTTGTAATTCGGATATTTTATTTGCAAGTTATCAATGATACTTTCAAATTAAAGTCTGAAAACAACGCGATTAAAATAAAATACGACTATCCTGAGAGAGGCTATATTTTTGACCGAAACGGAAAATTAATGGTATCCAATCAAGCTTCTTATGATATCATGGTTATTCCTAGAGAAGTAAAAAACATTGACACTCTTGAGTTTTGCCAACTTTTGAACATTAACAAAGAAAATTTTATAAAAACTATTGAAAAAGCCAAAGTCTATAGCCCTAGACTTCCATCTGTCTTTTTAGCACAATTAAACAAAAGTGAATTTGCTGCTTTTCAAGAAAAAATACGAAAATTTGAAGGGTTTTATGTTCAAAAACGTTCTTTACGTGATTATGAAGTAGATTTTGGAGCTAATATTTTTGGTTTTATTACCCAGGTAAACGAACGAATAATTGAAAAAAACCCCTATTACAAAAGTGGAGATTTGATTGGAAGACAAGGTGTCGAAGAAAATTACGAAGAAATTTTACGTGGAATAAAGGGGGTAAAATACATTCAGAAAGACAAATATAACAGAGAAATAGGCTCCTACAAAGAAGGTAAATATGACACTATCGCCGTACAAGGGGAAGATATCAACTTAACTATTGATGCTGAAATACAAAAATACGGAGAGGAATTAATGAACAATAAAAGAGGTGGTATTGTCGCTATTGAGCCTAAAACTGGTGAAATACTAGCTTTAATCACCGCTCCTTCTTATGACCCTGCCATCCTTGTAGGAAGACAACGTTCAAAAAATTACACCCTTTTATATCGTGATTCTATAGCAAAACCACTTTATGATAGA
This sequence comes from Flavobacterium sp., assembly GCA_024642295.1. Classification (GTDB taxonomy): domain Bacteria; phylum Bacteroidota; class Bacteroidia; order Flavobacteriales; family Flavobacteriaceae; genus Flavobacterium. The sequence goes on from JAHEBK010000156.1 coordinate 2,586, forward strand.
GGATTATTAGCGGAATATCCTCCGGGTTCGCCATTTAAAATATTAACGGGTTTAGTTGCACTTCAAGAAGGAGTCATCGACGAAAACACTACTGTTATGTGTCACCATGGTTTTAGTTATGCTAGAGGCCGATTTATGAAGTGCCACGGTTTTGGTCCACATCAATTACACAATGGTATTTACAACTCTTGTAATGCCTATTTTGGAACGGTTTACATGAGAACCATAAACAAGTACAGGAGTCCACCTTATGCTGTTGACGTATGGAGTAAACACGTTAAAAGTTTTGGATTAGGACAATTCATGGGATATGATCTACCAACAGGAAAAAGAGGAAAAGTTCCAGACTCAAAGACTTATAAAAGTATGTATCCTGACTGGCGTTGGGATAGTAAAACGATTGTATCGAACGCGATTGGTCAAGGAGAAGTCTTAATGACTCCTATCCAATTAGCGAATATGATGGCTGCAGTTGCTAATGAAGGCTATTACTACACTCCTCATATTATCAAAAAAATAAAAGGAGCTTCTATCGATAAAAAATTCACGACAAAACATGTCACTACTATTGATAAAAAATATTTCAAGCCCGTTATTAGTGGATTGTTTGATGTATATAATTTAGGAACAGCAAGCTCTCTTCGTGTCGAAGGAATTGATATATGTGGTAAAACTGGAACTGCTGAAAATTTTGCAAAAATAAATGGTGTCAGAACAAAATTAGAAGACCACTCTATATTTGTAGCATTTGCCCCTAAGGACAATCCGAAAATTGCTATCGCTGTCATGGTTGAAAATGGAGGATTTGGTGCAACAATAGCTGGACCTATCGCTAGTTTAATGATTGAAAAGTACCTTAGACATAAAATAACGCGAACAGATTTAGAAAAAAGAACACTTGAGAGAAGTTTACAAGACAGATATGCTAAATTAGGAGGACTTTCAGAAGCAGTTAAAATGCAGTTAAGAATTAAAGATTCTATTTTGAAAGCAAAAAACACTGTACCAATAGTTAAAAAAGATACCGTTAAAAAAATAAATTAGAGGTTCATTAAATGAAAAATCAAAGTTTAACTAGCAATATTGACTGGATTTGTATTATCATCTATAGTTTATTAGTAATTATGGGATGGTTAAACATCTATTCATCATCGTTGTCTTCTATGGAGGGAACTTCGGAAAAACAGCTTGTTTTTATCATTTTAACCATTCCACTAATATTTATTTTACTTTACGTCGATGGAAAATTATATGAAAAATATGCTAGTTTAATTTATGTAATTGGTTTGTTTTCTTTAGCAGGTTTGTTTGTTTTTGGTAAAACCATTAAAGGACAAGCAAACTGGTATTCCTTTGGTTCTTTTGGTTTACAACCTTCTGAATTTGTGAAAACTGCCACAGCACTAGCCTTAGCAAAATATTTAAGCGATGTTCAAATTAACCTTAAAGATACCAATAGGCAAATACAAGTTCTTGGAATATTAGGCTTACCTATTTTGCTTATTGTTCCTCATGACCCAGGAAGTGCTTTAATCTATTGCTTTCTTATTATAGTATTGTATCGTGAAGGATTACCTGCTTGGTATGTTTGGACTGGATTTATTGCAGTTGTTTTGTTTGTAATGACGTTAATTTTAGAACCCCAATATGTCATTCTTATTTCTTTAGTAGTAATCATATTAATCTATTTTAAATCAAGATTGGGTGATAGAAATATGGTTTTAAGCTCCATTATTTTTGTTTTAATTTCAGGTTTTGTATTATCCGTTAGCTATGTTTTTGATAATGTTTTCAAGCAACATCACCGAGATCGTTTCAATATCCTACTAGGGAAATCAGTAGATATGAAAGGAATAGGGTACAATACAAATCAATCTGAAATTGCTGTTGGATCTGGAGGGTGGTTCGGAAAAGGATTTTTAGAAGGAACACAAACTAAGGGAGGATTTGTACCAGAACAACATACCGATTATATTTTTACTACAGTAGGTGAGGAATGGGGATTTGTAGGTTCCTTATTTGTAATTCTTATGTTTGTTTGCTTGTTACTTAGAATTGTATACTTAGCCGAGCGCCAAAAAACAAAGTTCAGTAGGGTTTATGGCTATTGTGTAGCAAGTATATTATTTATTCACTTTTTTGTAAATATTGCCATGGTATTAGGCGTATTCCCAACTATCGGAGTACCATTACCCTTCTTTTCTTATGGAGGTTCTGGGCTTTGGGGCTTTACAATTTTGCTTTTTGTTTTTATTAAAATGGATGCTAATAAAGTAAATGAGTGGTAATTTTATTTAGTTATTAATTAAAAATCCAGGATTTAAATCCGTATTTTTCTCTAAACTATTT
>JAHEBK010000157.1 GCA_024642295.1 Flavobacterium sp.
GGCGCAATGCAGTTTTGAGGCACATATACTTCTTTTATTTCGCCTATGACCATTGATGTATTGTTTAGTGCAATATCTATTCGCTCTCTAAAAGCTACTGCAATCTGAATATGACTTTGCTTGACAAAAGGAGCAAAAAAGTTGTTTTTAAATTCGGCTTCCAATCCTGTTGCATCAAATTCTGAAATTTCTTTATTATATCTAGCCGATGTTTGGTGGGCTTCTCTATAAATGCCTTCGTTGATATGGTTGATAGTGTAGTAACCTGTTTCAAGAATATTACTAAGGGTGTTGCGCTCTGGAGGACTAGGTCTAAGCATAAACGCAATCAAAGGGGGATTGGCACCAATATGAAATATCGAACTAAAAATTGCCAAATTTGTTTGTTCTAAGCTGTTGGATGTTCCAATTAAAGAAACACTCTTGAAACCTCCCAAACTATTGATAAAATGAACTCTTTGTTGAATTTCCATTTCATTTAACTGTTCTGAACTAAAATATTTTTGTTTCATCTTTTGGCTATTTTGTTATTCGAAATCATTCGTTGGCGTGAGCATTTAAAGCGGTCAATAGTTCGTTCTCTCTTAGCACTATGTTTTGTTTTGCAGTTTTCTACTCGTTTTCGCCATAATTTATAGCTCCCAAAACGGAGTTCTTTCTTCATCAAAACCTTTACTTCCGCTTCTTTTAAACCAAATTGAAATTCAATAGCTTCAAAAGGCGTTCGGTCTTCCCAAGCCATTTCTATTATTCTATCGATTGAAATAGTGTCCAATTCTTGCTTTAGCATTTATTTTTTGTTTAACTAAGTTGTTATTTTGTTAAACAAATATACAAAACTATCTGTTAAGTAAATTCTAATTTATAGTTATAAATAAGGATAATAAATATGAATTTCAGTAACTTGTTTTAATAAAAAAAACCATCCAGAAACCAAAAACTAAGCTTCCAAACTTAATTATTTTAGTTCCTAGATGGTTTTTTAGATACCATTTTCAAAAAACATATCTCAAGTAATCTAGTGCAGTTGATTACTTTAAAACTTGTCGACTTTCCAGTTTACAAATCGAAGTTGATTCCCAGAACAATATTCCTACCAATATTTGGTATTCCGTCTGATTTGAGGCGTGATAAGTGCGCAATATAATTTTTATTTAATAAATTATTCCCATTCAGTTGAATGTTAAAAACAGTTTTACCCAAAGTTATTTTTCCGCCAAAACCAAGATTCAACAAGGTGTAACCAGGAGTTTCTGTTTCAAAATCACTCACTCTATTTTGGTTAAAATTGGTATTCAAGTTTATACTTGCAAATGCTTCTTGCAACCAGTTTTTAATTGAGAATTCCATTCTTATCGTATTATTCCAAGAATTTGCTGGAATCAAAGGTAAGTAGTCGCTCCCTACGCTTCGGGATTGTTTTTTGCCTGTTACCGTTTCAAAACTGGTTTCAAAATGCAACCAATCTAACGGATGCGGGTGTAAATGCAGACCTACTTCTCCACCGTACAATGCAGCATCATCCTGAATGTACTCAAAAACCGCATTATCATCCCGTATTTCTCCCGTAGGCGAAGTGAAAATATAATGGTTGATATCATTGTAAAATCCATTGACAAAAAACTCAAAATGGGTGTTTTTGTATTCTAAATTCAAGTCGGTTTGAATGTTTTGTTCGTTTTTCAAGTTGGCATTCCCAATTTCGTAGCGGTTTGTTCCTTCGTGAACACCGTTAGAGGTTAGTTCCGCTAAATTAGGAGCTCTAAATCCTGAAGCTAGATTAAAACGCAAAGTCAAGTCATCCGTTAGATTGGTTTTGTAACCCAATGCCACATTAAAGCTATCAAACGATTTATCGATGGGTTGAAAATAACCTTCTTCTCCTAATATACCATTTTCTAAACTGGTTAGTTTTCGATTATCAAATCGCAAACCGCCCTGAATCACATTCGATTTCCACTCGTAATTGGCAGTTCCAAAAATTCCAAAATCATTGGTAGTCGCATCCGGAATTAAGAACTCTTCCCCTGAATTTTTATTTGTTTGATGCATACCTTGAACTCCTACAATCGACTCTATGGCGCCTATTTTTGGCAAATGGTATTTGGCATTGTAATTAAACGTTTTGAGATTCAATTGCAAAATAGCCGTTGGGCTGTCTTCAAATTCTTGACGATTATTAGCAATATAACCTAAATCCAAATCCAATTTAGAGTTTTTAAAATACACCACCGAGTTCAAGCTTAACAAATGATTGTCCACTCCTTGACGCTGAAAATCAGTAGTTTTAGTGGTCGTTTGTTCTCCAATTTCTTCTGGCAATCCTAAATCAAGACGGTTAAAGTTGTATCTAAAAACCGTTGAAAAACTCGAATTACTATATCCAATTCCTGTTTTAAAATCGGTTTCATTGTAGCGAGAATTGGTTACCCTATCGCCATCAGCAATGGTATAATCCGAATGTGTGGCGTAATTTCCTCTGGCTAAAAATTTCCAGTTTTCGGTAGATGTTTTGATTCCTAACGTCGTATTAGAACCCAAGGTATTCGAAAACAACTTTTGACTAAAATTAGTTTTAAAAGTGTGAGCATCGGCAAATTTTTCTGGATTGAAATACAAAACCCCTCCCAGAGCATCCGAACCGTACAATAAAGAAGCAGGTCCTTTGATGACCTCAACACTTTCGATCCCTGAATCGTTTAATCCCAAACCATGCTCGTCGCCAAACTGTTGGTTTTCGATGCGTACACCTTGCGAATACACCAAAACACGATTACCACTCAAACCTCGAATGACGGGTTTCCCAATCGATGTTCCAGTAGAAATTTGTGACACTCCTGGAATAGTCGCCAGACCTTCAATTAAAGTTGATGTTCCTTTTTGTTGTAATTCTTTGACAGAAGCATGCTCGACTTTCATCACATTTTGTGACTGTATTTTATTAAAGGCTGTTGAAACAATTACTTCGTCCATTTCAAACAAGGTTTCTTCCATCACAACATCGCAATTTGTCGCTTTTTCTTGAAGATTTACGGTTTTGTATTGAGTGGTAAAACCTATGAAAATAAAGCTCAATTTTAGATTTCCGTTGGGTAAATTAGTAAAAGTAAACTTTCCTTGCTCGTTAGTAGTTGTCCCTTTGTGCAATTCAGATATATATACAGATACTCCTTTAAGCGGTTGGTTGGCTATCGTTGTAACTGTTCCTGATAATTTTTTTTGTGCTTGTAACAAAGCCGTGAACCCTAAGACTAGGGCTATGATATATTTTTTCATTGAATAAATAGATTAAAGTTCCTCTCCTCAGCCCTCTACAATGATGAGGGAGACGAAACGAATACCTGAAATTTGAAATAATCCTCAAGATATGAGGGTATAATTGGAATTAATTTATGAATTCCATTTTTTCTTTTCATACCATTAATGAATTGTTTCACTAAATGAAACTTAATTTATTAATGGTTAAAAAAAATAATGCAACTATTTTAAAGGCGGGCCTCGAAGAGAATATTGACTTCCTGAAAAAGAAATTATTTTCTTGGCAGTTACCAAGAAATAAGGAATTAATTTATAATCAGTCTGAAACTGATAGTGAAAAATTTCTGGGGTAATGTAATTCCCAAAAGCAAAATTACAAACGGTACACGATTCTGCTTTGTAATGCTGGTGTGTGATTTTGGATTTATTGCCTTGGCTTTCATGATGACATGTAGGTTGGGCTAATTGCTCCAAATAATGTTCATGGGCATGAAAAGATTGCAACACCATTGAAAACAATATGGTTACAACTAAAGAGAGAGCTATGACAATCTGATTCTTTTTCATCGAGAACAAAGGTAGGAAAACAAAAATATTTTCTTTGAGAAAAAAATTCTTAAAAATAAAAAAACCATTAAGAAATTAAGTTTCATTAAGCATACACTTAACTTTTCTTAATTTTAATGGTTTAAAAATAGGATGTCAGGTTGAGCGCAGTCGAAACAAAATTAATCTCGACTCCGCTCGATTTGACAAAATTATGATATTACACTAATTTAGCTGCAATTAAATATTCAGCAATTTGAATTGTGTTTGTTGCTGCTCCTTTTCTTAAATTATCAGCAACAACCCACATGTTCAAGGTGTTGTCTTGGCTTTCGTCACGACGAATACGTCCTACGAAAACTTCGTTTTTACCTTCAGCGTATTTTGGCATAGGATAAGTAAAAGTATCTAAGTTATCTTGCACCACTACTCCGTCCGTTTGACTTAAGATAGTACGTACTTCGTTTACATCAAAATCATTTGCAAACTCCACGTTAATTGCTTCACTATGGCCCCCTACAACAGGCACACGTACCGCAGTAGCTGTAACTCTAATGCTATTATCACTTAAGATTTTTTTGGTTTCATTCACCAATTTCATTTCTTCTTTGGTGTATCCATTTTCTATAAAACTATCACATTGCGGGATACAGTTGCGGTTGATTTCGTAGTGGTACACCATATCACCTTTTACTCCAGCTGCTTCATTTTCAAATTGTTGTACTGCTTTTACTCCTGTTCCAGTGATGGATTGGTAAGTAGAAATAACCAAACGTTTGATGTTGTATTTTTTGTGCAAAGGTGCCAAAGCTAATACCATTTGGATAGTAGAGCAGTTTGGATTTGCTATAATTTTATCTGCTGCGGTCAATTCAGAAGCGTTGATTTCTGGAACAACCAATTTTTTTGTAGGATCCATTCTCCAAGCTGATGAATTGTCGATTACTGTAGTTCCGGCTGCGGCAAATTTTGGCGCCCATTCCAAAGAGGTGTCTCCTCCTGCAGAAAACAAAGCAACATCTGCTTTCATATCTACCGCAGTTTGCAAACCTACTACTTTGTATTTTGCACCTTTGTATTCAATTT
>JAHEBK010000158.1 GCA_024642295.1 Flavobacterium sp.
ATTAAAGTGATATGTTCATTTTTGGTGTGTTTAACCAAATTTTCACAGGTGTTTCTACCTATTTTCCCTGTTCCAAATAGTAGAATGTTTTTATTACCTATGTCTTCTACATTTTTTAAAATGTACTGCACAGAGGCAAAAGAAACAGAAGTCGCTCCAGAACTAATTTCGGTATCGGTTTTGATTTTTTTACTGGCTTGAATGACCGCATTGACTAATCGTTCCATGAAATTATTAACGAGTCCTAATGCTTTTGCATGAATAAAACTGGTTTTAATTTGGGATATAATTTCAAAATCGCCTAATATTTGGCTATCTAAACCCGTTCCAACTCTAAAGATGTGATTGATTGCTTCTTGACTTTTATAAACAAAACCTACTTTTTGAAACCCCTCAACACTACCTTGACTGTTTTCACAAATCAATTTGATTAATTGAAAAGGGTGTTCCGCAAAACCATATACTTCGGTACGATTACAGGTTGAAGTAACCACTAAGCTTTCTATCCCTTCGGCTTTAGCTTGCTCTAATAATTGTGTTTTGGCAACGGCATCTAAACTAAATTTACCTCTAGTTTCAGCATCCGCTTTTTTATAGCTGAGTCCTACCGCGTAGAAGTAATGATGTTTTGATGTTAGGTTTTTTTCCATAAATTGCCATTTCAAAAGAAAGTGGAACAAAATTATTACTATAGTATCGATAAAAGTAACGCTAGAAGTTCTTTTTGTATCGCTATATGTATTTTTAACGCTAAACGTCTTATTTTGTTAAAAATATTCTATTTTTGTAGTGAAATCAGCTATTTGCAAGCAAGCTGTTTAGAGTAATTCTAAATAATAAAACCTGATTTTTATCATTATAATACTAAAAAAATGTCGCTATGGGTTCTCAAGAAATTATAAAAATTGAAGACGATTTTATATTAATTCGGTTTCAAAATGATGGTTCAGAACCATTTTATGCACAACGCGAAGTAAGCAGTGGCTTAATTCAATTTCATTTTGGACTCAAAGGAAATGCGAAATTCATTTTTAACCAAGGAAATTACGCTTTAGAATTAAAAGAAGAGAAGTCGCTACTGCTTTATAATCCTCAAAAAGAATTGCCTCTAAATTTAGAACTAGCTCCTAATTCATGGGTAATATCACTACTTGTTTCCATCAAAAAATTCCATGCTTTATTTTCTGCCGAAGCTGATTACATCACTTTTTTGAGCGGCGATAACAAAGACAAAAAATATTATAACGAAGGAAACATCAGTCCTTCGATGGCGATTGTTTTGAGTCAGTTGTTTCATTACAACTTACACCCTTCGATAAAAAACCTGTACTATAAAGGAAAAGGATACGAATTATTGAGTTTGTATTTCAACCGAACCGAAGACCCAAATGCTGAACAATGTCCGTTTTTAACCGACGAAGACAATGTCATCAAAATTAAAAAAGCCAAAGAAATTATCCTTGCTAATATGGCTGAACCACCCGGTTTACAAGAATTAGCTGATCAAGTGGGATTAAATTTGAAAAAGCTTAAAATGGGTTTCAAACAAATTTACGGCGACACGGTTTATGGTTTTTTATTTGATTATAAAATGGATTCGGCTCGAAAACTACTCGACAGCGGTTCCTATAATGTAAACGAAGTAGGATTGAAAATTGGCTACAGTACAGGAAGTCATTTTATTGCGGCATTCAAAAAGAAATTTGGAACCACACCCAAAAAATATTTGATGTCGATTAATCCGAATGCCTAGTAGAATCGATTTTTGATATTAAACAATAAATAAAAATGAGTTAATTATAAGTTAGCTCCAAAACAGTTGCTCTATTTTTGCAACACATAAATTAAACGAACAAAAGAAGACGATATGAAAGGCGCATTACTAATTAATTTAGGCTCCCCAGAAAGCCCAACACCAAAGGATGTAAAACCGTATTTAGACGAATTTTTAATGGACAAATATGTGATTGACGTTCCTTTTCTATTACGAGCCTTATTAGTTCGTGGTATCATTTTGCAATCAAGACCAAAAAAATCGGCAGCTGCTTACGCAAAAGTATGGTGGGAAGAAGGTTCGCCTCTTATAGTCCTTTCAAAGCGAATGTTTGAAAAAGTAAAGCCCCAAGTACAAATCCCGATGGCTTTATCGATGCGTTACGGAAATCCTGATATTTATTCGGGACTAAAAGAATTAGCTGACAAAGGCGTGACCGAAGTGTTGCTTTTCCCATTGTATCCTCATCATGCGATGTCATCAACTGTAACGGTTTTAGAAAAAGCAGAAGAAGTGAGAAAAAAACACTTCCCAAACATGAAATTTTCATCAGTTCCTGCCTTTTATAACAAACCCGATTATATCAAAAATTTAGCTGATTCTATAAAAGGACATTTAGCTGATTTTGAATACGATCATTTGTTGTTTTCGTATCACGGATTGCCAGAGCGTCACATTCGCAAAACAGATGTAACCAAATCGCATTGCAAAATAGATGGTTCTTGTTGCAATACCCCCTCACCTGCTCATGAATTTTGCTACCGCCACCAATGTTATGAAACCACCAGATTGGTTACAGAGGCTTTGGGAATTCCGAAAGAAAAATACAGCCAAACCTTTCAATCCCGATTGGCAGGAGACAAATGGCTTGAACCATACACAGATGTTGAAATCAACAAAATGCCTGAAAAAGGGATAAAAAAACTAGCCGTTGTAACCCCAGCATTTGTGGCTGATTGTTTAGAAACACTAGAAGAAATTGCCATGGAAGCCAACCACGAATTCAAAGCACACGGCGGTGAAGATTTCTTTGCTGTTCCTTGTCTTAATGATACTGAGGATTGGTGTACAACTGTGAGTAATTGGATTAATGATTGGGCGAAGTAAAACTTTGTTTCAGGTTTCAGGTTGCTTTGCAGTCGTGTAACTTGAAACCTGAAACTTTTAAACAAAAAAAATGGAACTCTACAACTACCTTAAATCCTTACACCTCATCTTTGTGATTACTTGGTTTGCGGGACTTTTTTATATCGTTCGTTTGTTTGTGTACCAAATTGAAGCGGCAGACAAACCTTCGCCAGAAAAAGAGATTTTGCAAAATCAATACAAAATTATGACGTATCGGTTGTGGTACATTATTACTTGGCCATCAGCGGTTTTGGCAAGTATTTTTGCTTTTTGGATGTTGTTGTTTACCCCTATGGGAAATGCTTGGTTGCAAATGCCGTGGATGCATGTGAAACTTGGCTTTGTTTTTGTGCTTTACCTCTATCACGGAAAATGCCAACAAATATTCAACCAATTGCAAAATGATGAAGTCAAATACACTACAAACTTCATGCGTTTGTGGAACGAAGGAGCAACTATCATTCTTTTTGCAGTCGTTTTTCTGGTGGTATTAAAAAATGCCGTAAATTGGATTTATGGCGTAATCGGGATTGTATTGTTTTCCGTTTTGATTATGTTAGGTTTCAAATTTTATAAAAGGATAAGAGAGAAAAGTAACTAGTGAATAGCAATTAGTTCTAAAGCTTTGAACTAATTGCTATTCACTAATCACTAATTACTAAAAAATGCTAAAAAACTTCAAAATAGCAATGCTATCGCTACGAATTCGGATTTTCCTTTCGATGATAGTTGTTATTATTGTAGCCTCTGTTTTGCTGGCATCTATCTCTATTATTCAATTTAAAAACGAAGCCAAAGAATACCACCAAGAACGTTTAGAACGCAAGGAAAATGCCGTAAGAGAACATATTAATTACATACTTTCTACAACCACTTACCCACTTACAACCGAAAATTTAGAATTGATATTCAAGGACAAAATCCATGAATTGGCTCATATTCATAATATCGAAATCAACATTTATGGCTTGGATGGAATATTACTAAAATCCTCTAAAGAATCTTTTTCAGTTGACAAAACGGCCTTACCAATTCCAAAATATATTTTGAAATTAGTTCGTTCCTCAATTGAAAAACGGTATGTTGACATTAAAACTATCAATGGCACCAAAAATCGTTCTTCGTTTACACAAATTAAAGACGACAAATTCAAACCTTTGGGAATCCTGAACCTTCCTTATCTGGAAGATGACGGATTTTATGACAAAGAACTACATAGCTTTTTAATTCGTTTGGGACAGGTGTATTCTTTTATGTTGATAGTCGCATTTGCTTTAGCGTATTTTTTATCGGCCTATATCACTAAATCACTCAAAACGATTTCAGATAAATTATACGAAACGAGTTTGAATCAAAAGAACAAAAAAATTGTATTAGAAGCCAATAGCAAAGAAATCAATTCCTTGATTGCTGCTTATAATCGAATGGTAGATGAACTCGAAATCAGTGCTGTAAAATTAGCCCAAAGCGAAAGAGAAGAAGCTTGGCGCGAAATGGCCAAACAAGTCGCTCACGAAATTAAAAACCCATTGACACCAATGCGTTTGACCGTACAAAGTTTTCAACGAAGATTTGATCCTAATGATCCTGAAATTAATCAAAAGATGAAGGACTACTCTGATACCTTAATTCAGCAAATCGATACCATGAGTGCAGTGGCTTCTGCTTTTTCAAATTTTGCTTCGATGCCTGCCCAACAAAACGAAACCTTAAATGTGGTCGAAGTGGTCGAATTAACTTTGGATATTTTTAATGAAACTCAAATCATTTTTGAAGCCGAATCACCCGAAATTATCTCTAAAATAGACCGTACGCAATTGATTCGAATTGTAACCAATCTAGTTAAAAACGCCATCCAATCTATTTCAGAACAACAAGAAGAAAAAACGGTTTTTGTTACTGTAAAAAAAGAAAACGACCATGTTCTAATCATTGTTGAAGACAATGGAAAAGGGATAAAACCAGAAGATTTCT
>JAHEBK010000159.1 GCA_024642295.1 Flavobacterium sp.
CTTTTATCATTACTTGCACTTTGCGGTAACGACCAGCATCTTCGGGTTGAATGCCTCTTAGAATCAAATTGTGGATAGATAACACTTCACGCTCATTAAGATTGCTATTTCTCTCCATCAAATGCTTAATGTATGCAATTGCTTCTTGATGATTAATTGCCTCAAGATGCTCTCGCATGCTTTTTCCGGAAATAGTTAATCCCTCGTTGATGACTAAATCAGTCTCACGTAACGTAAGTGTATTTCCTTCGATGCGGTTGCTTTCAAAAGTGTATTCAAGTTCTAAAGCTTGCGCTATTCTATAGCTATCAAATTGACGAAATTTATCTAATTTGATTTTTAAAACATCAATTTCATCCAAAAGCTGCGCTAAAGCTTTTGAAATTTTTTGATTAGGAAGTGTCGTTCTGATGTATTTTAGTTCGTCTTCAGCTTCTTTTAAGGCTTTGAGTGCAAAATCTTCTTCGCCAATTTCATAAATGATTTTCTCTTTTAGCCAAGCAATCATTAAGGTTTCATAATCTATTTCTAGAATAGAAGATAACTTTATAATTTGTTCTTTGGTAGGCTTGCGGGTACCACTTTCAAATTTACTTACTAAAGCTTGGTCAATACCCATCAATTGAGCCAACTCTCTTGTTTTGAGAGTTTTTGCTTCACGTGCGTTTTTTAGTAAGGTTTTCATAATTTAATATGTTTTATATTGTCTTGACAAATTTAGTCATAATTTTTTAGATAAAAAAAATTAACACTAAGGAACACTAAGTAGTTTTATGCAATCTATTTAATTCTATCTGATTTTTATGATTTAATTTGTGTTTAATAGTCATGAATTCAGTCCAATTAAAACGATATAACTGTGATTCACCATCTAAAGCAAATCGGATTTTTTGAGTAATAATAAACTATGTTCCGGTGTATTTTTAAAAAAAGATGTTAATATGTAAAATATCAGTTGATATATTTAAAAAGCCTTCTTGATACGGTCTAAATCACGTTTAGTATCTTGTTCTTTCAAAGATTCACGTTTATCATAGGTCTTTTTACCGCGACAAAGACCTATTTCTAGTTTGGCCATTCCTTTATCGTTTGTAAATAATTTCAAGGGAACAATAGTTAATCCTTTGGCTTGTACAGAACGAGCCAAGCTTTTTAATTCTCTTTTATTCAATAGTAGTTTACGTTCGCTTCGGGATTTATGGTTGAATTGATTCCCAAAAGCATATTCTTCGATATAGGTATTTATGGCAAAAAGCTCGTGACCACTGAATTCACAAAAACTTTCGGTGATATTGGCTTTTCCTAATCGAATGGATTTGATTTCGGTTCCTGCCAAGACAATTCCAGCAGTAAATTTTTCGATTATTTCATAATCAAAACGCGCTCTTTTATTAAGTATGTTGACTGTTTTTAGCATAGGATTGCAAATGTAGGAACAATTACGAAAACTCCACAGTTTTTTGAGGAAATTGACATAAATTTGTAAAATGGAAAATAATGTTTCAAATGACCCACTTCACGGAATTACCTTAAAAACAATTGTAGAACAACTGGTGCAGTTTTATGGTTTTGATACTTTGAGTGAATTAGTTAAAATAAAATGTTTTACTGAAAACCCAAGCGTAAAATCAAGTCTTACTTTTTTACGAAAAACGGATTGGGCTCGAAAAAAAGTTGAAGACTTGTATATTAGAACACTACCTAAGTTTTAATTATAAAATTTCAATTGTAAATTTTGAGTCGAAAGTTTCTTTAGAATTCAAGATTTGAATTCCTTCTTTTTCAAAAAGATTACCATTACTTTCGTTGGTGTCTGAATAACCAAACCAAGGTTCAATACAAATAAAAGGAGCATCCATCACGGTCCAAATTCCCAAATGTGGAAAATCAGTATACTGTACTTTTAAAAGTGGTTTTTTATTTTCTAAAATGGTTAAATAATTTGATTGTAATGATTTGAATATAAGGGCATCATTCTCGAATAATTTATAATTTAGTTGAACTGAATTTTTAACTTTTTTTAGTGTTTCTTTTTGGTTCGAAATCAAATTATTTTCTAATAAATGATATTCTAAAGGTTCTTCTTTTTCGAATTGAATACTGTACTTTTCAAAGTTTTCAGGCAAGGCAAATGCAGGATGCGCACCCACAGAAAAAGGCATTTGAACCTCACTTTTATTAATGACTTTATAGGCAATATCAAGTTTGTTTTCTTCTAGCGTATAGATGATTTGAAACTCAAATTCAAAAGGATATTTCTTTAATGTTTCTTGATTCGATTGAATAGAAAAAGTGGCACTGCTTTCTGTTTTATCTATCAAATCAAATTCCATTTCTCTTGCAAAACCGTGTCTTGATAAGGAATAAGATTTTCCTTCGTGTTCAAAACTATTGTTGTTTAAAGTACCCACAATCGGGAATAGAACAGGGGAGTGCTTACCCCAAAAAGCTGGATTTCCTTCCCAAATATATTCTTTACCACTTTTATTTTTCAACGAATTTAATTCAGCTCCTAGGTGGTTTATTTGTGCCGTTAGTTGGCTATTGGTAAGTGTTGTTTTCAAAAGATATGTTTTTGATGTTCTAAAAAAATACTAAAAATAACCTAAAAAACAGTTATCAGTACAAAATTAAGTTATCTGTACGTTTTTTTTTCATTAATTTGTTTTAAAAAGTAAAAATATATGATAAATATTCGTTCTAAAGCAATCATCCAATTATCCTTTTTATTGGTGATTTCTACAATTTGGTCTCAAGAAAATCCAGTTAGTAGTACGGTTTCAAAATACGATTACAATGAAGCTTTTGGTTCTTTTTTTTATAAAGACAATGGTTCTTTGACGCGTTCCCCTAGTGGACAACCAACTGCAGACTATTGGCAAAATAGAGCTGACTACCAATTATCAGCGCAATTGAATGAATCTAAAAATGAAATTACTGGAACAGCTGTTATTAGTTATACCAATAATAGTCCTGATAAATTGTCATTTTTATGGCTAAATCTTGACCAAAATTTGTTTAAAGAGGATTCCAGAGGAAACAATTTAGTACCTATTACAGGCAGTCGAAATGGTGCCAGAGGACAAGTATTCGATGGTGGTCATAAAATTAAATCGGTGAAAGTGATTTCAGGTCCGAAAGGAAAACAATCGGAGACTGAGGTGAAATATTTGATTACGGATACCAGAATGCAAGTGTATTTACCAGCTGAATTAAAAGCTAAAGGTGATACCGTAAAATTAAAAATAGACTTTTCGTATATTGCTCCAAATGAAGGTTCAGATAGAACGGGTGTTTTAGAAACCAAAAACGGAAAAATTTTCACCATTGCGCAGTGGTATCCACGTATGTGTGTGTATGATGACATCAAAGGGTGGAACACCAATCCGTATTTAGGAGCATCTGAGTTTTATTTAGAATATGGAGATTTTGACGTTAACATTACAGTTCCTTCCAATCATTTTGTGGTTTGTTCGGGTGAATTGACGAATCCTAATTCGGTTTATTCTGTAGTAGAGCAGGGAAGAGTAGCGAAAGCCAAACAAAGTGATCAAACTGTCTTTATCCGTACAGCTGAAGAAGTAGAAGCTGTAGCAAAATTACCTGCTACAACTACAAAAACATGGAAGTTCTCATTGAAAAATGCCCGTGACTTATCTTGGGCATCATCAGCGGCTTTTATTGTGGACGCAGCCAAAATCAATTTACCAAGTGGTAAAAAGGCAATGGCAATTTCGACTTATCCTATTGAAAGTGCTGGAAATCAAGCTTGGGGAAGAGCAACTGAATTTACAAAAGGCTCCATTGAAAATTACTCTAAAAGGTGGTTAGAATATCCTTATCCTGTTGCTGCAAACGTAGCAGGAAACGAAGGCGGAATGGAATATCCGGGAATTGTTTTTTGCAACTATGAATCTAAAGGCCCTCGCTTATGGGGTGTTACAGATCATGAATTTGGACACACTTGGTTCCCTATGATTGTGGGTTCAAATGAACGTTTGTTTGGATGGATGGACGAAGGGTTGAATACTTTTATCAATTCCTTAAGTAATGTTGATTTCAATAATGGCGAATTCAAAGAAGCCCCTGAAGATTTACATGCTAAAGCCTCGGGATTAACCAATGATAGCTTGGAGCCTGTAATGAGTTCTCCTGATAATATGGAAGAAGGACATATAGGAACTTTATGCTATTTAAAGCCAGGAACGGCATTGATTGTTTTACGAGATCAAATTTTAGGACCAGAACGTTTTGATTTAGCTTTTCGTACCTACATCGAGCGTTGGGCATACAAACATCCTCGACCAGATGATTTTTTCAGAACTATGGAAAATGTTTCAGGTGAAGATTTAAGTTGGTTTTGGAGAAGTTGGTTTTTCAACAATTGGAAATTTGATCAAGGCGTTTCTTCTCTTAAATACATCAAAAACGATCCTAAAAATGGAGCTGTGATTACCGTTGATAATTTAGAAAAAATGCCAATGCCTATTATTTTAGACATCAAAACTAAATCAGGAAAAACCAGTCGTGTTAAATTACCTGTTGAAGTATGGCAAAGAAATACCTCCTGGTCTTTCAAGCAAAACACGACTGAAGAAATCGAAAGTGTTACCTTAGATCCTGACCATGTATTCCCAGATAATAATGAAGAAAATAATGTATGGACCTCCAGTAAAGGTGCAATTGTGAAAGATATTATTCTCGATGGATATCTAGGGACGTATTCAAATTCAAAAATGCCGATTAAAATTGTTTTAACTGAAAAATTCAATTTGATGAATGTAGAAATTACAGGTTATCCACAATTTTCAGTAGTGAATATAGGTA
>JAHEBK010000160.1 GCA_024642295.1 Flavobacterium sp.
AACCAACTGAATGGTAAACAAACCCAATAGCTTCCATCTCAGAACGGTTTAATACATTACGACCATCAAATACAAAAGCCGGTTTTTGCATCGAAGCATATATTTTATTCCAATCGTAAGTCACAAACTCATCCCATTCCGTTAAAACTGCGATAGCATGCGCATTAGCACAGGCTTCATAAGGATTAGCAACAACCGTTAGCTTCTTTTTATTGTCATCAGCACTTCTGGTTTCTAAATAATTCAAATCTGACAATACTTTATCACCTTCAACCTTAGGGTCAAAAACAGCAATATTAGCCTCTTCATTAATCAAATCATCCGCCACATAAATAGCTGCTGATTCTCTGGTATCATTCGTATCTTTCTTAAATGCCCAACCTAAGAAAGCAATTTTCTTATCGGCTACTGTATTATAGAGTGTCTGGACAATTTTGTGAGAGAAACGTCTTTTTTGATGATCATTCATAATAATCACTTGCTCCCAATAATCGGCTACTTCATTCAAACCATAGGTTTTGGCGATATAAACCAAGTTTAAAATATCTTTTTGAAAACAAGAACCTCCAAAACCTACAGAAGACTTCAGGAATTTTGATCCAATTCTACTATCCATTCCAATGGCCTTAGCCACTTCATTAACATCTGCACCAGTTTTTTCACAAAGTTCAGACATGGCATTAATTGATGAAATACGTTGTGCTAAAAAAGCATTGGCAGTCAATTTTGACAATTCAGATGACCACACATTGGTGGTTAATATTTTATCTTGGGGCACCCAATTAGCATAGACATCCACTAAGGATTGTATCGCCTCTTGTCCTTCAACTGAAGTATCTCCTCCAATAAGAATTCGATCTGGAAACAACAAATCAGTTACCGCAGTTCCTTCTGCCAAAAACTCAGGGTTGGATAAAATTTGGAATTGCACCCCATTTCCTGTGTTATCCAAAATACTTTTAATCGCTTCTGCTGTTCTTACAGGCAAAGTCGATTTTTCGACAACAATCTTATCATCTTTTGCAATTTTAGCAATTTGTCGGGCACACAACTCAATGTATTTTAAATCAGCCGCCATCCCTTTTCCTTTACCAAAAGTTTTTGTTGGCGTATTAACCGAAATAAAAATCAATTGTGCTTCATCAATAGCCTTATCCACATCAGTAGAAAAAAATAAATTCCTTCCCCTTGCTTCCGCTACAATATCCGACAACCCTGGTTCATAAATAGGAATATTAGTAACATCTTTATCATTCCAAGCAGCGATCCTACTTTCATTTAAATCAACAACAGTAACTTGAATGTGTGGACATTTTTGGGCGATAATTGCCATAGTAGGTCCACCCACATAACCCGCACCAATACAACAAATTTTTGTAATTTTCATTCTTTCCTTTTTCTATTCTCTTTTTTATTTCAAATTTTCCCAATACCAAGCGACCGCTTCTTGCAATCCTTCTTGCAAAGAATACTTAGGCTGATACCCTAACATTGTTTTGGCTTTTTCAATACTTGCTAAAGAATGCGGAATATCTCCTGCCCGATTAGGCCCGTATTCTATACTGACTTCAGCAATTCGGGCATCATATTTTGATAAATAATCTTTTAAATAACCCACTAAATCATTTAAGGTATTCCGATCTCCATAAGCGGTATTATAAACGGTATTGACAGCTTCTTTATTATTAGTACTAATAGCCAACTCATTCATCAAAATCACATTATCGATATAGGTAAAATCTCGAGAAAAATTTCCGTCACCATTAATCACCGGACTTTTTAACTGCATCAGTTGCATCACAAATTTTGGTATAACCGCAGCATAAGCTCCATTGGGATCTTGTTTTCGTCCAAAAACATTAAAATAGCGCAACCCTATTGTTTCTATACCATAGGTTTTACTAAAAATTTCTGCATAGAGTTCGTTTACATATTTTGTAATAGCATAAGGTGATAATGGTTTCCCAATTACATCCTCAACCTTTGGCAATCCTTCAGAATCTCCATAAGTGGAAGAACTAGCGGCATATACAAAACGTTTAACTTTAGCATCACGAGCAGCTGTGAGCATATTCAAAAAACCAGAAACATTGACATCATTAGTCGTAACGGGGTCCTGTATAGAACGTGGCACCGAACCTAAAGCAGCCTGATGCAATACATAATCTACTCCTGCTGCTGCTTCTTGGCAATCTCTTTGATTTCGAATATCTCCTACTTGTAAGCGGAAATTTTTGTGATTCTCAAAATCTTTCAAATTATGCCTATGACCAGTGGAAAAATTATCCAAACAAACTACTCTATATCCTTTAGATAAAAAATGTTCGCATAAATTAGAACCAATAAAACCAGCTCCACCAGTAATTAACAACGTCTTATTCAATTCTTTCATCATCCTATTTTATCTAACTTCTCTTTGATTTACGAAAAACATCTAGTGCCTTTTTGATAAAATTTTTCGGCTTTTCGTCATCATGATACCCATTTGAATACGAACCGTAGCCGTAGCCATATCCGTAACCATATCCGTAACCATATCCATACGCTGAACCGTACTTGGCTTTATTCTCAAAACCATTAAAAATAATACTTGTATTATTTAATTCTTCCCGTTTTATTCTATTATTCAACAACGTAATCATTTCTTTTTTAGTGAAATTTTGTCTTACAATGTATAAAGTAACATCTGAAAACTGTGATAATTCCAAAGCATCCGAAACTAGTCCAACCGGAGGTGTATCCATGATAATATAATCATATTTTCCTTTTAATTCGGTCATAAGTTCCTCCATGCGATCACTTAAAATTAATTCAGAAGGATTTGGAGGAATTGGCCCTGATAAAATAACATCCAAATATGGAATATGTGTTTTATTAACGATATCGTCGACACCTTTTTGATTAATTAAATAATTCACAATTCCAACTTCATTTGTCAAACCAAATTCATCAGACAACTTTGGTTTTCTTAAATCCAAACCAACAATAACCGTTTTCTTCTCACTTAAAGCAAAAACGGTAGCAATATTTACAGAGCAAAATGTTTTACCTTCTCCACTTACAGAAGAGGTAATCATCAATGTTCTTGCACCATCTAAATCTTGTTGCTTATACAAAAATTGTAGAGAAGAACGAATTGCCCTAAAAGATTCTGACAAAGCAGACTTGGGTCTATCATAAACAGCCAAATCAGAGTCTTCTTTATTTAATCCCACAACTCCTATCAAAGGAATTTGAGTCAAACTATTAATATCATCTGTGTTTTGTATCGCATTGTTAATAAAGAAAATGGTAAATACAAACAATAATGGAAATAATAACCCTAGAAACAAAGCTAGCACATAGTTTACAGATGTTTTAGGACCTAATAAACCTCCTCCAATATCTTTAGCAGGGTCAATAAAGTGAATATCTGATAAATTGGCCGCTTTTACAATATCTGCTTCACTTCGTTTTTGTAAAAAAGTATTGTAGATATTATCACTCAAATCGTATTTCCTCTTAATCTTAATCAACTCTTGTTGGTCATCAGGAAGGTCTTTGATTGTGTTTTCTGCTTGGTTTATCTTATTATTGATACTTGCTAATTCATATAGCAATCCTGATTTAGCCGTGGCAATATTCTCTAAAAGAACATTTTTGACAGCTTCCATTTGGTTATCAAAATCTTTGAAAATCTTATCACTTTTTACCGCATACGCCATTTCAGAACGTTGTGTTGAAAGTGAAATCAGTTTTGAAATATTCGTTACAATATTAGGGTCATCAATTCCAGCTACTGAAGGGGCAGGAAGTTTAGAATAATCAACACTGTTTTTCAAATACGCTTTTAAGGAATTATAATAAGCTATCTTACGTGTTATCTCATCTTTCTCAACATCAAATTGAAATATTTTATCTGAAAATTTCTCTCCTCCAGCTTCAATATCATAAATGTTTTTACTTTTTCTAAATGTTTTTAACTCGTCGCCAGTTTCTCTCAGTTGCGATTCCATAGCGACAAGTGTGCTGTCAATAAAGCTGATTGTATTTGTTGCAAATTGATTCTTTTCGTCTAACTGCCTTTTGATAAGCATTTTCACTGTTGAATTCAAATATTCAACCATTCGCGCTTTATTAGTCCCTTGCATTCCAAGGGTAATTATAGAACCTCCTTTATCATCAGAACGAACATTAATCGCTTTGTACCTAGAGACAGTTCCATCAAAATCATTGAATTTTACGAAATATTGATTGCCTTTATAGAAACCTGGTTTGTCTTTAATTTGCAATTTCCAATTCAAAAATGGCAATGAAACAAGCTCACCAACTTTATACCTCTTTACAAAATCTCCTGCTACAACAGAGGTATTACCATAAGAATTATCAGAATAGGTAACCAAAGGCACGCTAGTTCCTGTAAATGGAATACTAATTTCATATTCATTTTCACTCAAAAATTTAATCCCAATAAGCGTATTGACAATTTGCCCCTTTGATTTATTTATAGCTACATAAAAAGGAACCGCACCATAAGCATCAACCAAATTGTACTTACCTTGTTCCAAATAATCTATATAAAACTGTAATTTATCAACCACCAATTCATTATGAGATCTTGATTGAAAAATGGTAGAAATAGTGCTAACTTGATCAGAAACTCCTCCCCAGTTAAAAACCAAACTGGTATTTGAAGTAAAAAGTGGATTACTTTCTTCTTTAACAGAAATAAGGGTCTCCATCCCATAAATTTTCTCTTTCCGAATATTAACTTGGTAAGCCACTGTAAAAGTTATAATTAAACTTACTAAAAACCATTTCCAATAGCTTCCTATTTTAATTAAAAA
>JAHEBK010000003.1 GCA_024642295.1 Flavobacterium sp.
CACAACACCAATGATTGCTTCCTCAATTTTGGTTAAATATTTTTCAGGTAATTCCCCCTGAGACAAATATTGGTAAAATGCCAGAATATCAATGAAAAGTAATGCGTTGGTTACAATATGTGAGAAATTTTTACTCACAATGTCAATATTGGTTTGTACCCGACTGTCAATGATTTTTTCTAGGTTGAAAGATGGAGATCCATTTGGAAGGACTTTTTTCAATAAACTAAAACCTTGAGGGCTCATGATATTGTAAAAATCTAAAACTTTATTAATAAATTGATCTTGCGTTTTGTCTTGATAATGGAGTTTATACGTGGCGTGTAAATTGTTGAGTAAAGCGACTTTTGAAATTTCATTTTGAAGCCAGCCTTTGGTGTCAATAAGAGTGTCTGTTTCAAAAGAAACAATATGACCGTATATAAAACCTGTTTTACGGACTTTATGGTAAAAAGCATCCAAATCAGTAGGTAAAACTGATTTTGATATTTTCTGTTTTAAAAAATATTTGTCTATCCAACCAGGAGCCGAAGGGTTAATCATCTTTGAATATTGAAAGTACAAAGCTAATTCATTTTACCCTTTTTTTGAAAAGTTTAAATTAAATTTTGGTTATCCAAACTTATAATTTCAGTTTAACTACATTTTTGAATTAACTCGTATATTTGTAAAAATTTTTTTTATGATAATTTTACATGTTTCTGGCGCAAACGGATGGGGAGGGAATTAACAACAGATGATGGATTTAATACCAGACTTAAATAAATTAGGTGTTAAAAATTATGTTTTTGGTATTGGAAATTCACCGTTACACAAAGAGTGTGAAAATAACGAGGTTAGTTTTATTTCAGCTAAAAAAAGTAAGTTGAATAAATTCCAAAATTATATATATTTAAAAACAATTGTACGTGAAATTAAGCCTAATGTGATTCACCTTCATACAAGTGATTCCTTAACTGTTTATACTATTTCTGATATTTTATTTAGATTAAAAACAAAAGCAATTTTTTCAAAAAAAGGGATTGGTAACAGTAGTAGTTTACTAAGTAAATTTAAATACAATTATAAAAATATTAATAAAATAATTTGTGTTTCAAATGCTGTAAAAAAGTCATTCTCGGAGATAGTAAATGCAAAAAATCATGATAAGTTAATTGTTGTTTATGATGGGATTAATCTAGATAGAACAAATATCAAAAGAGATGAAGATATTAGAACATTGTTTAATGTTTCAGAGAATAAATTAATTATAGGTAATATTGCAAATCATGTAAAAGCCAAAGATTTACCAACCCTAATTAAGGCTGTTAATTACTTGGTAAATGAAGAAAATATAAAAAATGTTCATTTAATTCAAATAGGTGAATTTTCAATTAAAATAACAACTGAAATTGAAAAATTAATTACAGAGTACAATCTCCAAAATTTTGTTACATTAGCAGGTTTTCAGTATCATGCCTTAGATTTTTTAAGTCAGTTTGATTTATTTGTTATGAGTTCTGAAAGAGAAGGTCTCCCTCTTACAATTTACGAGGCCTTTTTGAAAAAGACACCTGTAGTTAGTACTAAAGCTGGCGGTATTCCTGAAGCAATTACACATGGTATTAATGGTTACTTATCTGAAGTCGGTGATCCTAAGGAGTTAGGAGAGAATATCCAAATGTTGTTAGGTGACACTAAAAAACGTGAAGAATTCATAAAGAGATCATATGATATTTTTTTTGATAAGTTTACATCTAAAATCAACGCAAAAAATACACTTGAGGTATATCAAAATATTAAATAAATGAAAGCAGCATTACTTGTTTCAACTTATAATTGGCCTGAATCCCTTGAGTTAGTATTGAAAAGTATTTTAGTACAGACTTTATTGCCAAATGAAATTCTTATTGCAGATGATGGTTCGAATGAAAAAACAAAGTTGGTAATCGAAAAGTTTAGAAAAATTAGTTTAATTCCTATAAAGCATATTTGGCAAGAAGATATAGGATTTAGGAAATCTAAAATTTTAAATAAAGCAATTGCCGCAACTTCCGTTGATTATATTATTCAGATAGATGGAGATTGTATCATTCATCCCAAATTTGTTGCTGACCACATACATTTTTCTGAGAAAGGAGTTTATTTATATGGTTCAAGAGTCAATATTTTACCCAAATTTGTTTCATCCGTTATTGAGAATAAAAAAATAAGGTTTAATTTTTTCTCCAAAGAAATTAAAAACAAAACAAGAAGTTTGTATTTTCCTTTATTGTCTCAGCTTTATAAGCCGTATTATGGGATTTCTGAAAAATTTAGAGGATGTAATGTGTCTTTTTGGAGGGATGATTTAATAGCGATTAATGGCTATAATGAAGATTTTGAAGGTTGGGGAAGAGAAGATTCTGATTTAGCTATTCGTTTAGGGAATAATGGTATTAAGGCTAAAAGAATTCGATATGCGGGGATTATTTACCACATTTATCATAAAGTTAATTCAAAAGAAAATTTGGAATTAAATAATAAAATGCAAAATGAGACTGTTTTAAATAAGATTATTAAAGTAGCTAATGGAATTGATCAATACATAAAATAATGTGGTTAAAGCTTCAAACTTTAACCACATTGTTTTTATATAAATTTAATTACAGTTTAAAACCGTAAGCCAGTCTTAAAGCTATTTGATTGGTATCATATTCAGTATAACCTTCATAACGAACACTTACATCAATATATTTTGATGCATATCCTATTCCAGGTGCAAAAAGATAAGTGTGTTGATTTACACCATTGGTTACTGCAAAAGCACCACCAACTTCACCTAAAACGTAAAATTGATCTTCCCATACAAATGCTTTGAAACCTGCTTTTACTGGAATAATTCCGAGGTCTTTTCGGTCATTGCTAATGAATAGATTCGTAAAACCTGTCGTTAAGATTAAGGATGTTTTTTTAGATAAATCGTATTGTAATCTTGCATCTGCACCTAGTGCATAGTTGTAAACATCTTCATCTGTTGGTACTCCTGCATTGATACCAAAACCTAAACGAAATCCTTGGTCGTAATTTGGTTCTTCTGTTTTTTGTGCATTTACATGATTAGCCAATAGTAGTGAAATTGCTACAATGAATGTCATCTGGATGTTTCTTGTACTTTTCATAGTTGAGGTCTTTTTTATTATTATTTCTTTTTTTGTTTCAATGCTTAAAAATGCATATGGACAAATGTATTACCAATGGATTAGTCCAGTGTTATATAATTTTTTGGTTATTTTACAGAATTTTTATTTGTAATAGGTAAATAATGATTTTATAAAAGATAAAAGTTGAAATGAATTTCAAACCATCTGCTTACCTTTGCAAACTCAAAAAATACACATACCTAAATTGAATTTCAATATTTATATCAAAGAGTTCTCCTATAATTTTAAATTGGCTTATCCTATCATTTTGGGAATGTTAGGACATACTATTGTTGGGATAATTGATAATGTTATGGTGGGACGTATTGGTCCTACAGAATTAGCTGCTGCTTCCTTAGCGAATAGCTTAGTATTTGTTGCTATGTCTTTGGGGATTGGTTTTTCTACCGCTATCACGCCAATGGCTGCTGCAGCGGATGGGAAAAAAGATATTGAGGAAGGGAGGACGGTTTTTCATCATGGGCTCTATTTGTGTACCATTCTTGGATTTATACTTTTTGGGCTGATTTTGTTGTTTAAGCCATTGTTGGAATTAATGGGACAGCCCGAAAATGTGATTACATTAGCAAAACCATTTTTGGATGTGATTGCCTTTTCATTAGTGCCGTTAATCATTTTTCAAGGTTACAAGCAATTTGCTGACGGAATGAGTGAAACAAAGTATTCCATGTGGGCTACTATTTTTGGGAATATTGTCAATGTTTTTTTGAATTATGTTTTGATTTATGGTGTTTTAGGGTTTCCTGAATTAGGCTTTATGGGTGCTGCTATAGGTACCTTGGTTTCTCGTTTTATGATGTTGGGTTATCTACATTATAAGATGAAACGTAATGCGGTCTTTTATCCCTTTTTTGAAGGATTTGCTGTTCGTAAAATAAAGAGGGTTGTCAATATTGCTATTGTGAAATTGGGTGCGCCATCGGCTATGCAAATGTTTTTCGAAGTAGCTTTGTTTACTGGTGCAGTCTGGCTTTCGGGTCGATTAGGAGTTGTTCATCAGGCAGCTAACCAAATTGCATTAAGTTTGTCCTCTTTTACTTTTATGTTTGGGATGGGGTTTGGTGTGGCAGCAACTATTAGGGTAGGAAATCAAAATGGTTTAGGAGATTATAAAAAGTTGCGGGTAGTAGCCTTGTCAATTTTCTTATTGGTAATTTTTCTTCAAGTAATTTTTGCTAGTTTCTTTGTGTTGGCTCATACTATTTTACCAACATGGTTTATCGATACCACTAACATAGCTGATATGACACAAAATATGGAAGTAATAAAAATAGCTTCCAATTTATTATTGGTAGCAGCAGTTTTTCAAATATCAGATGGTATTCAAGTAGTAATGCTAGGCGCACTAAGAGGGATGCAAGATGTTAAAATTCCGATGTACATCACTTTTGTGGCTTATTGGATGGTTGGGTTCCCTATATGTATCTGGTTGGGGTTG
Organism: Flavobacterium sp.; assembly: GCA_024642295.1. Taxonomy (GTDB): domain Bacteria; phylum Bacteroidota; class Bacteroidia; order Flavobacteriales; family Flavobacteriaceae; genus Flavobacterium. Next base: position 4,621 of record JAHEBK010000003.1, read on the forward strand.
TACACACAATTAAAGGCAATAGGGATTTGGATTGGACTTTTAGCAGGTTTGTCGGCTGCAGCTTTATTTTTGTATCTTCGCTTTACTTATTTGACTAAAAAACGCATTAAAAATATGTAGTTGATTTAGTTTTTTAACGACTTAATAAATTAAAAATGATTGTATTTATCTTTCTTGGAATAATATTATTGGTGATTAGTTATACCTCTAAAGCTAATTACAGTCCTCTAACAAAATTTTCTAATCTCTTTAGAATAATTGGTTTTTTATTGGTGATGATTGGTGTTTTCTCAACGGCATTTAAACAGATTGACGCAGGTAAAGTTGGGGTGAAATCATTATATGGAAATGTAGAGCCAGGAATTTTAGAAAGTGGTTTGCATGTTATTAATCCGCTATTGGATGTGACTGTATTTGATATTCAAACTCAAAATTATACCATGTCTGCGGAGCATGGAGAGGGTGCCCAACAAGGGGATGATGCAATCCGAGTTTTGTCGAATGACGGACTAGAAGTAGTGATTGATTTAACGGTTTTGTATCGTGTATTGTCTACTGAAGCACCTAGGATTTTTAAGGAAATAGGAGTTAATTATACCGATAAAATTGTTCGTCCTGTTACAAGAACTCGTATTCGTGACAATGCTGTTTATTATGATGCAGTGGCTTTATATTCTACCAAAAGAAATGAATTCCAAGAGCGTATTTTTAAAAGCATTGAGTCTGATTTTAAAACTCGCGGACTAATATTGGAGCAATTGTTAATTCGAAATATCAACTTACCAGCATCGGTTAAGACGACAATTGAAAGTAAGATTAATGCAGAACAAGATGCGCAAAAAATGCAGTTTGTATTGCAGAAAGAAAAGCAAGAAGCGGAACGTAAAAGAGTAGAGGCACAAGGAATTGCAGATTATCAAAGGATTATTTCATTAGGTCTAACAGATAAGCAATTGCAGTACGAATTTATAAAAGCACAAAAAGAATTAGCGGCATCGCCTAATACCAAAATTATTTTTATGGGAAAAGGAAATGGTGCTCCAATAATTCTTTCAGATAAATAAAAATTAATAAACTCTGCGAACTTTGCAGTTAAACAAACAAAAATGGAATTACCAAAATTTTTACTAGGTGACAATACTGATTGTCCAGAAGATATTTTTATCATTCACTTAGATTACCCAAGATTTATCATCAATTTAAAAGATGATGAGGTAGAGTTTATGGAAGAAGCAGAAGATCTTGACGAATCTGAACTTAATGCTGAAATGGAAGGCTTAATTGAAGCAGCAAACTCTTTTTATGATCGTGAAATGGAACGTTACGAAAACGAATAAATAAAAATAGATTTTAATAAAAAAAGAAAAGCACAAGTCTTAAATTAAGAGCTTGTGCTTTTTTTGTATATCTTAATAGCGTATTATTTCGCTAAAAGTTCAATGATTTTTTTTCTAAGAGCGTCACCTCTTAAATCTTTTGCAACTATATTTCCTGAAGCATCAAGTATAAAAGTAGCTGGTATTGCTTCAACTCCGTATTGCTTTGCAATTGGCTCGTCCCAGAATTTCAAGTTAGAAACCTGAGTCCAAGTCAACTTATCCTTTGCAATGGCTTCTTTCCATTTGTCTTTGTCTTTATCTAAAGACACGCCTATAATGTTTAAACCTTTTGCATGTAGTTCGTTATAAATAGCAACTACATTAGGATTTTCTTTTCTACATGGTCCACACCATGAAGCCCAAAAGTCAACAACAGTAACTTTTCCTAAACTTTCTTTTAGAGAAACTACTTTTCCTTCAGGATTTGGAGCTGAAAAATCTGATCTTCAGTTAGTCGCTCCTGGAGTTGGAGGAGGTGTTGCTCCTACGGCAGGGTTTTTCATTTCACCAAGTTTGGTTTTGATCGCTTTCCCTGGTTTTGTGTTTTTCAATGACTCTTCAAATCCGTTATAGATTGATTCTGCTTTTTTAATATCAGCACTTGGGTCATTCAACATTCCTTGGATAATTAAAGCGCTGATTAATGCTTTTGGGTGTGTTTCAGCATATCCAATATATTTTGTTTTTGAAGCATTTCCAACTTCTTCTTGAATTTTAGAAAACTCTTGCATCAAACTATTGATTACAGCTGTATCTTTTGTTTGTTGTGCTGTATTCATTGCTTGCATATTTTTGGTTTGGAAATCCATTAATTTCTTTTGGATAACTTTAATTTCCTCGTTGAATTTAACGTATTCATCATTGTTGTAAGTTCCAGATACTTTCGATTTTTGAATACTATCTTTATCAACATTGATTTCAATATCACCATTTTCTAGGATAAATGGAACTTTACCTTGAATTCCTTCAATTTGTAAAGTGTGGAAAGAAGGCTCTAATGCTTTTCCTTCAAAAACGAATTTTCCATTTTCAATTTTAACAGTATCAATTGATTTTAATCCCATTCCACTTTCATCTTGTGTTTCAAGGATAATTGTTTTTCCGTCCTCAAGACCTTTAATAGTTCCTGAAATTTTGTACTTGTCTTTAGCACATGACATTAATAAAAGAGAAGCAGAAAGTAAAAAAAATATTTTTTTCATTACAGTTAAATTAGTTATTGTGTTAAGCGAACAAAAGTATTATAAAAAAATATAAGTAGCTCCATTTTAGCACTTAAAATTTTGTTATAATTCTATTTTTTTTAATTGTATAATTTAGACCTAAAAGTACTGGTTGTATAAGGTTTTTTTAAACTAATTTTTGAATATTTAGGTCGTGATTATCTCCTTTATTCAAATTTATTAGGGGCAAAAACTAGATTATAATGAGATTTTCATCCTTTAAAATTTCTTTGACAGCTTGTTCGTAGTTTCGAATGCTTTTGGCTTTTTTAATCTTTTTATGCACTTTATGAGGATTCGAAAAAATAACCGAAAAATATTCCCATAAATGATGCATTTTTAAGAGGATATGCGTTGCTCCTGATAAGGATTGGCTGTATCCATCGTATAAAGTATCATGAAAAGCACTGAAAACTTCGATTTTATTATCAGGATAAAGGGTACTATCGTTTTTTATCATGTTGGGTAAAAAAGGATCAGCAATTAAACCTCTTCCGATCATCCAGTGGTCTATTGTAGGGAAACGTTCTTGCATTTCTTTAAATTTCGCTACAGATGTAATATCGCCATTATAATACAATTTAATTTTTGTCGCATTAATACATGCTTGAAATGCATCTAGATGAACGCCTCCTTTGTATAATTGTTTTCCAATACGAGCATGAATAGCAACATTCTTGATTGGGTATTGTTCTAAAATAGGAAACACATCCAAAATTTCTTCGGTAGTGTCATATCCTAAACGCATTTTCATTGAAACGATAATATCCGTTTCTGAGTGTACTCTATCAAGAATCGTGTTGATTCTTTCGGTATTGCTGATAAGCCCAGAACCCATTCCGCATTTGGTCACCATTGGATATGGACAACCTAAATTCCAGTTCAATTCTTTGTATCCTAATTCCTGAACATATTTGGCAACAAATAAAAACTCTTCAGCGTCATTTGTAATCACTTGCGGGATTACCTCTAAGCTGCTATTGTTTTCAGGCAGTAAATCTCTTTGGTACGAAGATTTAATCTCTAATTTTCCGTTTAATCGAATGTAAGGTGCATAAAAAGTATCAATACCACCAAAGAATTTGTTTTGGGCATTTCTAAAACGATAATCGGTAAAACCTTGTAAAGGCGAAGAGAGTAGGGTATAGCTCATTTTTTTATTAAAATGCAAAGATAAGCTAGTTTAGTAAGATATAACCTGAAACGTTTAAATTAAACATTTCATTTTTATATCCATTAAAAAATTAAGTTTCATTTAGTATTGAATTCTTAATTTCTTAATGGCTTTTTGTATTATCAAATAAATTCTAAATCTTTAAAACTTAAATTCCAAGGTGGTATAGAACGTTCTACTATCCGAAGGAATAATTCCAGGTCCTGGATAACCTGTTGCTCTTCGAGTAAAATAATTATTGTTTGTTAAATTCGTAACTCCAGCTTCTAGCTTGAAATGGTTCCATTTGTAAGAAGTTGAAATATCAGCTACATAATAGGCTGGTATAGTTCCAGAAATACCAGTTAATACATTGTTTATTGAGTTACTACTAGCACTAGAAAGTTGTGAAGATAAATAAGTAAATTGTAAGCTCGATAGGAAATTTTTGTAACCTACACTTGTTCCTGCTTTGATATTATATAAAGGGACAAATTCTACTTTATCACCTTTTTCAACAGTTGGGACATCAGATTTTAGGTAACTAGACCCCGTAATTGCTGAGTTTGTAAATAAGTTCCAACTCAAGTTTTCTTTATTTTCAAAATAGGTTTTGGCAATATCCCAATCTAATAAAGTTTCAAAACCATAAGTTAATGCTGTACCAGTATTTGCCCTAATTTTGACAACCCGATTGGATGAGTCTATACTGTCATAATCCCCAATTTTGTCATTGTAGTACAAACCAAAAATACTGGTGTCAAAGGATAATTTTTTAGCAATATTTCCTCTAATTCCAATGTCAGAAGTATATCCTTTTTCATCGGTAATGTTTGGGTCAATAGTTTGACTGGGGTTTACAGTAAAAATATCGCTAAAGGTAACTGAACGATAGTTTTGAGATACATTTCCATAAAATTCTATTCCGTTTTTAGGTTTATAACTTAAGCCTACCCCAAGCAAAAATAGATTTCGATCCTTAATTATATTTTCATTTTGCGTTTCATCTAGAATAACGTTTCCTGCTAAATCGCGGTTGATTTTTCGATAAGAACCATCTGCTTGAGTTCTGATTTTTTCGATTCTAAAACCTGGTGTAACGGTAAAATTGTTGTTGATTTTAAATATGTTTTCTCCAAAAACAGCAATGTTCAAATTAGGAAAGGTAAAATCAGATTGGTTTTGGTAAAATGGAAATTCATCAGTAGCGATATTAAAATCAGCATTGCTACTAGAACTTCCAGGGCCTTGTTGCTGTGTATTTCGAGATTGATAATATTTGGTTCCAATTAAAAAAGCACTTTTTTGCTGACCAATAAAATAACGTTTTAAGAAACGTGCTTCGGCACCCCAGTTTACAAAATCACCTATTATCAAATCACGTTCCTTCATAGGATCAGGCGTTGTAATGCGGTTGTCTCTAAAACCTAATGCTTTTCTACTGGCATCTAAACCAAAAAGTTGTAATGAAAAATTGGCATCTTCGCTAAATTTATGTTTCAAACGTAAAGCAAATAAATTCCAATCAATAGCAAACCAATTTCGGGTTCTGTTGCTTTGTCTTGGGTTCTCATTGAATTGTTCGTCAGTTAAACCTCCAGCTTGTTGCGCCAAATAATTATAATAAGTATAATCAAAATGCAATGAGGTTTTGTCATTGAATTGATAATTTAAATTGGTAAAAAAGTTTTTACTTTCAAAATCTGAATTAGGTCTGTACCCATTTCCTTTTTTATAATTGATAAAAGTATAATGGCTGAATTTTCCAGTAGTACCACTTATAGAAGTAAAATTAGTATACAAACCAAAAGATCCTAGGGTGTTTCTAGTAATTATTTCTAGTGGTTTTGAAGCTGGTGAATTTAATTTAAAGTTAATTAAACCGCCAAATTGTGTGCCATATTGTAAAGAGGCAGCACCACGTATTACTTGGATTTCGGCTAATGCTTCCGTAGGAGTGGCGTAATAACTTTCGGGATAACCTAAAACATCGGCACTTATATCGTAGCCATTTTGACGTGTATTGAAATTTGCTGTACGATTAGGATTCAAACCACGACCTCCAATGCTCAATTGTAAACCACCATCAGAACTTTCGTTAATAGTCAAACCTACTACTTCAGCAAAAATTTGTCTCGCATTATTAATTGCTTTATTTGCGGTTAATTTGCTAATATTGATAACTTCAGTTTTTTTACCTGCATAAATCGCAGTTTCTTCAATATCGTTTAGTTTGTGAATCGCTTGTAATTTATCGCTTTGTTTTCGAATAATAACTTCTGATAAATTATTAACCTTGGACAATACAACCGTCAATTGACTTCCTGTTGTAATGCTGATTTGCTCAACAATGCTATAGCCGTTTTTGTAAAAAACATAATCGTGGCTACCTTTGTTTTTATAGTTGAATTCGAAATTTCCGTTAGCGTTGGAGTATTCTTTTACTAGATTACTTTTGTCAAAAACCTCTACAGCCGATAATTTATTTCCTTTACTATCAGTGACAGTTCCTGAAATTTTATGCTGCGCAAAGCAATTGACAGAAATCAATAATAGGAATACAATTTTAGAAACCTTTGATGGTGTCATTGAAAGGGAGAATCCAAGTTTTGTGTGTAAAGCTTTCATTTTCTTTAGCTAAATTTATGGTAGGGTCTATATATTTTTGACTTAATCTTCCGTTGAGTGCAACGTAACTTGTCACATGTACTTCGGGGTTTTCAAAGCCCTGTTTTTGATAATACTCTTCTAAAAAATGGGCGTATTCTAGAATGAAATCAGGTTGAAACGACATCTGCTTTTCTTGAAATGGGGTTAAGAAATGACTATTTTCAACTTGAACGGTTTTGCTGTTTTTTTTGTCGGTTACAATGAATTCCGTATAACCTGCTCTTTCCATTAACATGACGCGCCAAGAAAAACGAAACCCTTCTTCTGTCCAAAACAATTCATCAGGATAACACAAATAGCGAAAAGGGAACAGTAATTGAAATGCAATAAAAAGTGCTAGGAAACTTAGTTTTAATCGTTGCCTAAGAGCAAAGCTTTGTACTTTTTCTTTTCCGTTTTCGAATACTAAAATATTAGTTGAAAAAAGTTTGGCAACAAAATTTAATATTTTTTTGTGTAAGGAAGCTTCGAAAAAAATCAAAGAACTAATAATCATTACATACGGAAAAACACCAATTGGGAACAATATTCGAGTCAGTATATGAAAAACCACAATTAAGAAAAAGCCCAATTTGCGTGTTCTTTTATTAAGCATTAAAAAAACAATTCCTAAGTCGTAAATCGCTCCAATCCAACTAAAAGCGTAATGAACCCAAGTTTGATTCATCAAATAACTTAAACCCGGAATGGTAGTATTGTCTGGTAGCCAAATTTTGAGAGGCATGGCTTCCAATAACCAATCAGAGTTTAGTTTCGCCAAGCCAGCATAAATATAAACGATGGCCAAGAGTATTTTTAAAATATCGGTAGTCCATCGGGGAATGGATTGAAAACGAATTTTTTCGTCCTTATAAGCATCAATAGAGAAGTAGCTGTTAGCGGGCAAGAAACACAACACCAAACTGATAATTGTTATAAAATAATAATGGTTAAGATAAGTGGTTTTATCCATGAGTTCTATGTAAGTAAAACTGAAGAAAAAACTCCAAATTGCCCATTTGTATTGGTAACCAATTGCTACAAAAATGGCAGCTAATGTACAAATTATAAAAATCAGATAAGTATAAATCCCAATGGGTTTCACCCATTCAAAACCATAATAGGTAAAATGAAATTGGGGTTGTATATAGAATTTATTAATCCAGCCGTAACTTGCAAACCGAATCAAACTCAAGAGCATCATCAAACCAAACGCTAGCCTAAAGAAAGCTAGCGTTGCGGCTGATGTATATTGTTTGAAATAGTTTTGAAACATGTAATAAGAGATGCTTTATCTGTTTATGAATAACAATAGGTTTTAATCTGCATCATTATCTACATAATCAACTGTGATTTTTAATGCTTGCATCATGTCCAATTTTAAGTAAGCCACATTAAGCTGTATTGCATCATAAGCAATAATTGCTTTATTATTGTCGGTTGTAATTTGAGAATTGAAATTTTCGCTCAAATTTGCATTTGCAGTATAAATAGCTTCAAACTGATTGTTGATAACACTACTTAAATTTTGTCCACTACGTACTGATTTCAGAAAATCCAAATACCCTTTCAGTCCAGGACCAGTGGTTGTATTACTGAAATTTTTTCCGTTAAAGAAGTCTTGTGAAGCTTGAATAGCCGTGTTGTATAATGTTTTGGAAACATCCTTTTTATAAAAAGCTTCTACTTTTTCTGGAAATTTTGTTCCACTAGAAAACACACCAGCTGGAATTCCTAATTTTCCGGCGCGTACATCTTTTTCGAAATTTTTAATATAATTGTTTACCGTGATACTTACTGAACTGCTCGTTGAATTTCCATTGTTGGATATGTATGCCGCTTTATAACTACCATTCCAATCCGCTAAAACGGTGTCGTTATTTGTTTTTAAAGTGCTAACTAGGTCTGTGAGGTACTTTTTGTATTTTGCTGCATTTGTACCAGTATAAAAAGCTACAATTTCAGTATCTGTGTTGCCTAATCCATTTAAAACATAATCCAAAGCAGGTAATCCTTGTTTATTGAATTGAGAAAGTAAACCAAAATCATAAGTACCTGCGGTAATGTTGGTGTTGATTCCAGTTGCGTCTGTAGGGTAGGTATTTGTTTTCTCTTTTAAATGGATTTCTTCAGATTTACCAAAGCTATATAGCGAAACATATTGAAAGGCTTTGTAGGCTTCCAACCATGAGGCACGAACAGTTAATAAATTAGATTCATTAGGGTTATTTGTAAAAGCTGTTACATCAGTACTCAAAGTCTGTAATTTACTTTGGTAGTTGGTATAGCTTGGAATAATGATATTATTTGCCCAATGTGTTAATAGTGCAGTTCTATCATATCCGTCATTAGTCTCTTTAGTCTCTCCATCTGGTGGATTACAAGCTACAATGAGTGTTATTACACTAAACAAAAATAATATATTTTTCATATTTTTATTTTTTAGTCAAAATAAGTTTGTCGTTTTTGTATTAAAAAAGAACACCTTACCTCTAATAATTTATTTCTTCAAATTTTTTGCAAAAGTACAAAAAAAGCAGGAACGGTTGTTTGTACTTACTTTGATTTTATTGATTTAGTTTACTGTGGCTGCTGCAGCAACTGTGAAGCCAAATTTTCCTGCAATTTGTGTTGATAATACGTCTAATTTAGTATTCAAATAATCAACATCCCACAATCCATTAGTTCCAGCTGTCAAATCAGCTAATATTTGGTCTACTTCTGATTTTGATATATAAGGAGCATTTGTTCCAGGTTTGTTAGTATAACGCAAACACATGATAAATCCATAGGCCTCAGAAAGGGCATGAAATGCTTTTGCACCATTATCAGTTGTTAGTTTTCCTTTTCCTTCTTGTAAATAAAATACGGCACGCACTGCAGGTACAAGCGCTAATTTAGCTTTGATAATGTCAATTTGTGCATTTCTTGTATTGTAATCATTAGCGACAATGGCAGCTCTTCCTTTAAGGAAAGCATTTTTAATATCTGCAGTTACCGTGTTGAAATCTGCATCGGCATTCACTTGGTTGATATAGCTATCCCAGTATTTTCCACCATCGGCACCATAAATGTATCCGTAGGCTTCGTCCCAAGTGTGTTCCATTGTAGTATAAGACTTCCCAGTTTCTAAAACTTTGTTCGTATTGTTTTCTTTGTTTAAGCTTTCGTCAAGTTTAGTTACACTTAGGTAGTTGTTTACGACTTGATCCATAAAGCAAGCTCCCATTAATCCTTTTAGTAAAATTTGTTGTGGCTCTATTCCATTGGCAGCAAATAATCTTTTGCTAGAACCGTCAAGGTAAACTCCTGCAATACCAGCTGAAGCAGTAGCTCCCAAACTTGCAGTATTTGCATTAGCCAATTGTGTTTCAAAAAAAGCTTGAACTGCTGTTTTCTCTATTGTACTTCCTCCACCTTGAAATAATGAAAAATAATCTACAGAAGCCGCTGTTTTATCTTTTAATTTTTTTCCAGAGGTATTTAAGTCGTTGTTCGAAAAGTCATTGTTTGTATTTGAATACATATTCGAAAGTGTTACATTATTTGCAACCGTACCATTAGTTCCTGCATTTTTTATATAAGTACCCATTTCATCCATCATCAAAATGCGAGTCGTTTGTCCTGAAAAATCAACTGTAGTAGCGCTGTTTCTTTCAAAGGTATAGTCTGTTGGGACAGTGTAATTGAAAGAATCATCATTGTCATTATTACAAGATGTTACTAAAAGAGAAGCAATTGTAAGCGAGATGAAAATTAATTTTGAACGAATCATAGTGTTCTTTTTTTATTTAGAATGAATAAGAATAATTTTTTTATGCAAAGATAAAATCCAATTTTAGAAATGCAAATTTTTATTTAGATTATTTATAAATAATTTTTTGTAAAATTCGTATATTGCTGTATTCTAATAATATATGTTTTTTTGTAAAGCCTTTTTTAAAACTTTTTCGGATTAGTTTAGATGCTTTTTTGTAGTTCAGGTTAAGATTTAGACATGAAAAAAGGAGTTGTATTTCGATGAATACAACTCCTTTTTTTTTACAACAGATGGAGTTAGTATGATAATTGTTCTTTATGGTTGAAATATTTTTTAAACCAATTGATGGCTAATTCTGTGGTTTCTTGTAGTTTGCCAGGTTCTTTAAAAAGTTGGGTTGCTTTTGGGATAATATTCATTTCTTTAACTGTTTGGAGTTGATCAAATGCCATTTTGTTTCTACTTATTATGGGGATATCCATCCCACCAACAATCAATAATGTTGGTGCTGATATTTGATTCAATGTTTTGAAAACTTTGTCGGGTCTTCCCCCACGTGAAACAACAGCTTTTATTATTTTTCCAAAATAAGCAGCGGCTCTCATTGCTGTAGCGGCACCCGTATTGGTTCCAAAATATCCTATGGGCAGACTTTTTGCAGCTGTGTTTAGCATCAACCATTCTGTAGTTTCAATCAATCGACTAACGAGCAAGTCAATGTTGGATTTATTCTCATATACAAGATTTTCCTCTTCAGTCAGTAAATCAAATACTAATGTTCCTAAGTTGCATTTTTGAATTAATTCAGCAGCTACACTATTTCTAGCACCTAAACGGCTATGATTATTTCCATTAGAAAACACAACAATACCAGTCGCGCCTTTAGGGATAACGATATCACCTTTAAGGGTTACAGAACGTAACGGAATCTCTATTTCAAACTTTTCCATGAGGGTAAATTTTAAATTGAAACCTATTTGTTTATTGTAGATTCTAGTGAAGATTTTGGAGTGGCGCTTAGATACTTACTATCTTTTAGAATTCTCTTAAAAATGTTTTGGATCAAAACATAAATAATTTTAGGTGACATTTTGTTATTTAATTCTAAAATTGAATAAAAAAGTTGAACTATAAAGGTACTGAAAATCAATTAGTTTAGTGTGTTTTTTTTTGATTTATTTAATGTTACCTCTTTAGAGTTGAGTATAAAGCAACAATAGTTGTTCTTTTTATAATATTCTATAGTGTGAAATATGATGTTGTTAAAAAGCATATGTTTTTAATATAACTTGGATTTTGTCTATTTTTACTAAAAATAAGATATAAGATGACATTGTTAGATGAAATCAATTTAAAAGCTAAAACGGATAAAAACACTGGTTTTGGAACTAATCCAAGCAGTTATGGTGGGCGTTTTATCAATAAAAACGGAAGTGCTAATATTGAAAAAAGGGGAATGTCTTTATGGCATCGAATTAGTTGGTATCATACATTGATTGATATGCCTATATGGAAGTTTATGGTTATTGTTTTGACTTTTTATATTGGAATTAATTTTGTTTTTGCGATGATCTATTTTTGGATTGGTGTTGAAAATTTAGAAGGTATTACACAATCGGATAGTGTTTGGGAACAATTTGGTAAAGCTTATTTTTTTAGTGCACAAACATTTACCACCGTTGGTTATGGGCATATTAGTCCTAAGGGATTTTTGACAAGTGCCTTGTCTGCTACTGAAGCATTGATTGGACTCTTAAGTTTCGCTATTGCAACAGGTTTGTTTTTTGGTCGTTTTAGTAAGCCTACTGCTTTTTTGAAATTTTCACACAACGCTTTAATTGCACCTTATGGAGATATAAAGGGATTAATGATTCGAATGGTTCCCTATAAAAACACCAATTTTACTGATGCCGAAGCCAAAATGACACTTGGAATGAGTGTTGAGGAGAATGGTGAAATGGTCAATAAATTTTACACATTGGACTTAGAGTTAATGAGAATTAATTCTTTATCTTTAAGCTGGACATTAGTTCATCCCATAAATGAGCAAAGTCCATTGTATCAGTTTAGTAAATCTGATTTTGAAAATGTTCATGGGGAGTTGTTGGTTTATGTAAAAACTTTTGATGATATGTTTAGTAGTACTGTTGCAACTCGTACATCCTATACTTTTGATGAGGTAGTTTATGGTGCTAAATTTGTTCCCATGTACACCAGAAACTTTGATCATTCGGCTACAGTATTACATATTGATAAGTTGAATTTATTTGAATTGGTGACTTTTAACTAATTTTTTTCTTCTTTGAAGCGCTGATTCAATTAAAAAGAGTATATTTGTTTAATCTTTTTATAAAAATGATAAACAAAGTAAAAACAACATTCAGTATAAAGGATCTTGAAAATCTTTCAGGAGTCAAAGCACATACTATCCGTATTTGGGAAAAAAGGTATAATGTCTTAGAGCCATTGCGAACCGATACTAATATAAGAATCTACGACCTTAAAAGTTTGCAGAAAATTTTAAATATAAATTTTTTACAAGAATATGGGTATAAAATTTCTAAAATAGCTACTTATCCGGATGAAGAGATTCCTCAAATGGTGAAAAGTATTCTTTCCGATAAAAATGCTAATAATCACGCGATTAATTTTTTTAAAATGGCGATGATGAATTTTGATCAAGAGCTGTTCTTAAAAACTTTTAATTGGTTGATAGAAGAGAAAACCTTTAGGCAGATTTTTTTAGAAGTCTTTATACCATTTTTAGAGGAAATAGGTGGGCTGTGGCAATCGGACACTATATCTCCAGCTCATGAACATTTTGTAACCCATTTAATTAGACAATATCTAATGTCTACAATTCATGAAGGGATCTCAAAAGAGCGAACAAAGCTTGATAAGGTATTTGTACTTTCTTTGCCATTGAATGAAATTCACGATTTAGGTTTGTTGTATTTGTATTATGAAATTGTGTATAGTGGCTATAAAGTAATTTATTTAGGAGAGAGCATGCCTATTGAAAATTTAAAAGATTTGAAGAGTCATTTTTCGGATATTATCTACCTGTCTTATTTTACCGTGCAACCAGAAAATGATGAAGTGGAGCGTTATGTAAAAGAGATGGCAGATGAATTATTAGGCGAAACCAATGAGATATGGTTACTAGGTAGAAAGGTACAAAGTTTAGAAATGAATCAGCTTCCTAAACGTATTTTGGTTTTTAATTCTTTGATTGAATTAATTCGAAAATTATAATCTCTTGTTTTAAAACTGATGAGCAAACAAATAAAAAAAAGTATTTCCATAATTGGCTCTGGGTTTTCAGCTTTAGCAGCTGCTTGTTATTTGGCCAAAGCAGGTCATCAAGTGACTATTTTTGAAAAAAATGACTCCATTGGAGGTAGAGCAAGACAGTTTAAAGCCGAAGGCTTTACTTTTGATATGGGACCAAGTTGGTATTGGATGCCAGATGTTTTTGAACGTTTTTTTGCTGATTTTGATAAAAAAACGACTGATTACTATGATTTGGTAAAACTTTCTCCAGCGTACAACGTATATTATGGCATAAACGATTGTGTTTCCATAGCTGATAATTTAAGCGATATTAAACAAACTTTTGAATCCATAGAAAAGGGGAGTGGTAAACATTTACTTGATTTTATGGCTGCTGCCAAAAGTAATTATGATATCGCCATCAAAGATTTAGTGTATCGTCCTGGAGTTTCACCTTTAGAG
>JAHEBK010000161.1 GCA_024642295.1 Flavobacterium sp.
AAAAGGAGATGGACCAGAGTTGCCAAAACTCTTAGAAATTAGTCAAGAAAATGGAATTGAAGTAGATACAATCATTGGCGACGGTGCTTATTCTGGAAAAGAAAATCTTAAAATCACAAGTGATCAAAATATTAAAGTAGTAGCCAGACTAAACCCATCGATAACACAGGGATTCAGAAAAGGCGAAGATAAATTTGATTACAATAAAGATGCTGATAGGTTCGTATGTCCTGCGGGTCATATGGCTATACGAAAAGCACGAGGTGGAACCAAAGATATCGGGGCAAATCAAGTTGATACTTATTATTTTGATGTTGAGAAATGTAAAACGTGCCCTTTAAAAGAAGGCTGTTATAAAGAGGGAGCAAAAACAAAAACATATTCTGTGTCTATAAAATCATACTTACATCAAGAGCAAATATCCTTTCAAGAAACAGACTATTACAAAGAAAAAGCAAAGCACAGATACAAAATAGAAGCGAAAAATAGTGAGCTAAAAAATGTACATGGTTTTGATAGAGCGATATCTTATGGCTTAAACAATATGCAAATGCAAGGAGCAATGGCTATTTTTACTGTAAACTTAAAAAGAATACTCAAATTAATATAGAAAATAGAATGTAAGTGGCTAATAAATAAAAGGACATGGTCTAAGTCAAAAATAGACTTATACAGCCTATAATAAAAAACAGTTTAAAAAAATAAAACGCTTATAACGAATCTTTAAAATCCAGTTATAAGCGTTTTTTTTAGTCTACCAAAATGGACACTAATCAAAATAGATGATGTTTTTCAGTGCCCTCCTATTAAGCCCCGTTTTTTTGTAAACTATTTAGCACAATCTACTTTTGTGAATTTGTACCTTACATTATCAAAATCAATTGGTGATTTTTTATCAAAATAGGATCGCCCCAAATAGATTTCAATTTTTCCATTTCCCAATATAAGCGAGTCTCCCCTTTTTAAAATTGCAATTGGGTTTTTGAATTCTTCTTTATTTCCCACATCATGAGTAAAAGAATAATCTGCATATAGGGTATCTCCATGAAATTCTCCTTTGATATCTCCGTAGTTATTTTGACTTTCAGCTGTTTTCATGACCATCGTACCAGATATCTTATCGTCCTTTAACGTATTAATTGTTAAATTGATTGTGTCATTCTCATAAAGAGCTTGATAACAGGATACACTAATCGGTTTTTCAGCTTCTAATTTTTCTTTTTTCTTTTCCTCATTTTTACAACTTACTAGCCCAACACTAACAAGCAGCAAACAAAATAAACTTATTTTTCTCATAATATTAAAATTTTCAATTAAGAATTAGTTTTACAATAGTAGCACTAAATTACATATAAATAACGTAAAATAATAGTAGAAAAAATCACTTTTAATTAAGAGTCTATAGATTTGATATGCAGTTTAAAGTCTGCCAGATTGTTGTTATTTTTTTCAGTAGTTAAATGTTTTAGAAATTAACACTAAATAAAAAGGGAATCGTTTTAAACTCGATTTTTAACCAATAAATCCCAAAAACTTCCCTTCTACCCCTGATAGAAACGGCATCTTCTTGTGTTGTCCCGACATTTCGGGATAAACACTAGAGATAGAGAGGATAGCAGGAACAATGCTTCAAAAAAAGAACCAATGTGGCGGTCCAAAATAGAGACATACTTTATTACATTGGACTTGCTTATTCAAACTATTAATTGTTATTTTTGTACAAACGACAACATTATGCTTAAAATTGGAGTATTAGGTGCTGGACATCTTGGTAAAATACATTTAAGACTTTTACAACAATCTGAAAAATATGAATTAGTTGGTTTTTATGACCCTAATCAAGAGCATGCTGAGAAGATTTCGGCGGAGTTTGGGTACAAACATTTTACTACCATTAATTCTTTAATTCACGCCGTCGATGTAATTGACATTGTGACACCTACACTTTCACATTATAAATGCGCACGTGCAGCAATAAAGTCGGGGAAACATGTTTTTATTGAAAAACCCATTTCGAATACAGTCGAAGAAGCCGAAGAGATTATAGCCCTTGCCAAAGAATACAATGTGAAAGGTCAAGTGGGACATGTGGAGCGTTTTAATCCCGCTTTTATTGCTACTAGAGACATGATTGAAAACCCCATGTTTATTGAAACGCACCGTTTAGCGGAATTCAATCCTCGTGGTACAGATGTTCCTGTGGTTCTTGACTTAATGATTCATGACATTGATGCGATTTTGAGCGTGGTGAATTCACCTGTAAAAAACATTAGTGCTAGTGGTGTTTCGGTAATTAGTGAAACACCAGATATTGCCAATGCTCGTATCGAGTTTGAAAACGGCTGTGTTGCCAACTTAACGTCAAGCCGAATTTCATTAAAAAACATGCGTAAAACCCGCTTTTTTCAAAAAGATGCTTATATCTCTGTTGATTTCTTGGAGAAAAAATGTGAGGTGGTAAAAATGAAAGATGCCCCTGAAACACCTGGTGATTTTGATATGATATTGCAAAATGCCGAGGGTGTCAAAAAACAAATCTATTTTTCTAATCCAGATGTAAGTCAAAACAACGCCATCTTAGACGAATTAGAAACTTTTGGTGATGCTATCAATAACAACACTACTCCAATAGTCACGCTTGAACAAGCAACAAATGCTTTGCGAGTGGCGTACCAAATTATTGATTGTTTTAAGAAGTAAAATTAAAATTTAGTTTAAAAGGTTTCAAGTTTCAAGTCCAAAGTTTTCACAACTTACTTGAAACTTGAAACCTTAAACTTTAAATATAAAACAAATGAAAACAATTGCGGTTATTGGCGCTGGAACGATGGGCAACGGAATAGCACATACGTTTGCACAAAACGGTTTTGTGGTCAAACTTATAGATGTTTCGGAAAAGGCATTAGACAAAGCGATGGATACTATTGCAAATAATCTAAACCGTATGGTCGCCAAAGGCACCATCACCTCAGATGATTTTGCCAGAACTATTACCAATATAATAACCTATACAGATATTGAAGATGGCGTGGTAGGTGTTGACTTTGTAATCGAAGCCGTTACGGAGAACCTTGATTTGAAGCTGAAAATATTCAAAAAACTAAATGAATACTGTTCTCATAACACCATTTTTGCAACTAATACATCCTCAATTTCAATTACAGAAATTGCCAGTGTGGTGGCACATCCTGAGCGCGTCATTGGAATGCATTTTATGAATCCTGTGCCGTTAATGCCTTTAGTTGAAGTTATCAAAGGTAAAAAAACAAACGAAGAAGTAACCAAGATTACCGTTGCTTTAGCTGAAAAACTAGGTAAAAACCCAGTTGTAGTTAATGATGCTCCAGGTTTTGTTGCCAATCGAATATTGATGCCCATGATAAACGAAGCGATTGAAACATTAGAAAATAAAATTAGCGGCGTACTCGAAATTGACAGCATCATGAAACTCGGCATGAATCATCCGATGGGACCACTACAATTAGCAGATTATATCGGATTGGATGTTTGTTTGTCGATACTAAATGTGATGCAAAATGGTTTCAAAAATCCAAAATACGCTCCTACTCCATTATTGGTAAAAATGGTTAGTGAAGGCAAACTAGGTGTGAAATCAGGAGAAGGATTTTATGATTACAGTGAAAACAAAAAAGCCGAAAAAGTAGCGAAGCAGTTTGCTTAAATAAGCACAAATAAAAACCACTTTTCAATATGTCAATTACTCTAAATCTTCAAAATATAAAAGCAACTTTACCGCAATCGGTAACCTTAGTTGCTGTTTCTAAAACTAAACCTGTTTCTGACCTAATGGAAGCTTATAATGCAGGACAACGCATTTTTGGCGAAAACAAAATTCAAGAGATGGTTGATAAATGGGAACAAATGCCCAAAGACATCGAATGGCACATGATTGGACATGTGCAAACCAACAAAGTAAAATACATGGCTCCTTTTGTGAGTTTGATTCACGGAGTAGACAGTTTGAAGTTATTGCATGAAATTAATAAACAAGCAGCAAAAAACAACCGTATTATCAATTGTTTACTACAAATACACATTGCTGAAGAAGAAACAAAATTTGGTCTCGATGAAACCGAATTAAACAGTCTCCTTTCTTCTTCTGAATTTCAAGAAATGAAAAACATTCAGATTCAAGGATTGATGGGAATGGCAACCTTTACAGATAACCAAAACCAAATCAAAAAAGAATTCTTGCATTTGAAATCGATTTTTGACCAACTACAATCACTAAATACCCTAAACTGTAAACTAAGTACCATTTCAATGGGAATGTCTGGTGATTATCCATTAGCAATTGAATGTGGCAGTACGATGGTTCGAATCGGAAGTAGTATATTTGGAGGAAGATAATTTCAAAGATTGAACACAAAAGTTAGAAAACAGAGAATAGAAATTAGAAGTTTCGGGTACAATCTTGAAACTTGAAACTTGAAACAAAAAAATTTGTACGCAATACTCGACATAGAAACCACAGGAGGACAATTCAACGAAGAAGGAATAACTGAAATTGCTATCTATAAATTTGATGGACATGAGGTTGTGGATCAATTCATCAGTTTGGTGAATCCTGAAATTCCCATTCAACCTTTTGTAGTGAAGCTAACAGGCATTAATAATGCTATGTTACAATCTGCACCAAAGTTTTTTGAAGTAGCTAAACGCATTATCGAAATGACTGAAGGAAGTATTATTGTCGCACACAATGCGAGTTTTGATTACCGAATTTTGCGAACAGAATTTCGCCGCCTTGGTTATAATTTTGAATCTCATACCATTTGTACGGTCGAACTAGC
>JAHEBK010000162.1 GCA_024642295.1 Flavobacterium sp.
AGTATGCCATGTTTTCGATAATTCCTAAAACAGGTACGTTAATCGCCTCAGACATAAACATCGAAACTCCTTTTTTAGCATCAGCCAAAGCCACTGCTTGTGGAGTACTTACCACAACCGCACCGGTCACCGGCAAAGATTGCATTATTGAAAGGTGAATATCTCCTGTTCCTGGAGGCAAATCGATTAACATAAAGTCTAGCTCTCCCCAGTCAGCGTCAAAAATCATTTGGTTCAAGGCTTTAGAAGCCATTGGCCCTCTCCAGATTACAGCTTGACTAGGTGACGTAAAAAATCCGATGGATAGCATTTTTACTTCGTAGCTTTCCACTGGTTTCATTTTTGACTTTCCGTCAACTAGAACTGAAATTGGTTTTTCATTTTCCACATCAAACATGATTGGCATCGATGGCCCGTAAATATCAGCGTCAAGAACTCCTACTGAAAACCCCATTTTTGCTAATGAAACTGCCAAGTTTGCCGTTACAGTAGATTTCCCTACTCCTCCTTTTCCAGAAGCTACGGCGATGATGTTTTTAATTCCAGGAATTGACTTTCCTTTTATCTCCGCCTTTTCAGGAACTTGTACTTTCGTATTGATTTTGATTTTAGCTTCTGGCGAAACTAATTCCAAGATGGTTTTCTTGATGTCATCTTCCGCACGTTTTTTAATGTGCATGGCTGGTGTTGTTAAAACCAACTCTACTACTACCTCATCTCCAAAAGTAAGCACGTTAGCAATAGCGCCACTTTCCACCATATTCTTTCCTTCACCAGCTATAGTAATTGTTTCTAAAGCTTTTAGAATTTCTTTTCTATCTAATTTCATTCTATATTCTAATTTCTATTGGTAATTTCAGTTAAAATATTATTTTTATTTAAACTGATTCTATTCCCGACGTTTCGGGTGCAAAGATAAGCGATTATGTTCTTATTATAAAGGATTTAAGTTGGATTTATTGTTGTGGAATTTAAACACAAAGTACACAAAGGTTTCACTAAGAACACTAAGGGATTATTTCCTTTGCTGCAAACCTGGCTGCCGACAGGCAGGGACACTAAAACTCGAAGAAATTATATTTCTCACTCAAAAGTCTGCTTTATATCTTCCTTACTTCAGAAAGACAAAAGGAATCACACCACAATAAGAAAACCTTCGTGAGCCTTGTGAAACCTTTGTGTACTTTGTGTTTAAGCTTTCACTCTATAAAAACAGGAGGTTCCCAAAAATGCTTTTCCATATCTATAATTTGATTGTCTACGACTTGGATTCCTTCACTTTCGAGTAATTGCTGCATCAAGTTAGTACCATCAAAATGATGTTTGCCTGTGAGTAGTCCTTTTCTATTTACGACGCGATGTGCCGGTATGTCTTCCATAGCATGTGAAGCATTCATCGCCCAACCAACCATTCTTGCGGAACGATCTGCTCCCAAGGCTTTGGCAATAGCACCATAAGAGGTTACTTTTCCGTAAGGAATTTGCCTAGCAACGGCATACACACGTTGGAAAAAATTAGTATTATCCATATGAAAACGGATTTAAGAAGTAACTTAAAAACCCCAATAAGACTTCAGGATATTAAATAAAGTTACAATAGAAATTAATCCTGTTATTCCTCCAATGAAATTATTCATGTTTTTCATGAGGTAATCTGCTTTAGATTCTATCTTTTGAAAAAAGGAAATATAACAGTAAAAAACTAATACAGAGCCCAATACAGCTCCACTAACAAAAACCAAAACAGAACTTGTCAGGAATGAAAAAAGCTTATATGAGGACAAGGTCACACTTATAAATACATAATAGGGAATTGGAAAAAAGTTAAGCGCCGACAGCAACATTCCCAGAAAAAAACGTTTCTTTTGACTCTTTTTCTTGATTTTTGTTTTCTTGATTTTAGGCTTTTTGGCGATGCCCAAGAAATAAACAGTTAGCAAAGAAAAAAGCACAAATCCAATTTCGCGCAATAACAGCAAAATATCAGGACGTGCATTGATTACACGAGCAAAGAAAATAGCCAAATAGACCTGAAAAAAAATAATCGTAACAGCGCCTAAAACAAACCAATACGCATTTCTTTTCCCTTCCTTAAGATTCACTTTCGCTGCTGTCATATTGATTAATCCTGGTGGAATAATCCCTACAACTGCTGAAATGAAACCGAAAAATAAGGGAATAATAAAATTCATTAGGTTTTATCAAACGTTATTTAATTACAAAAACCTTTTTATTAGTCCTTGATTTTGAATCTAATATACGTAATTGCTTTGTTTATTTCTAAATATTGTTTTTCGTAAAATGTTTGAAAAGCCGTCACTTCCTCCGGGCTGCCTTCGTTCACATATACATTATGGTTGGCATAAAGAACTTCGTGACCTTCACCATGAAGCAATCCTAAAGTGTATCCATGCATGAATTCACTATCGGTTTTCAGGTTCATTACGCCATCTTTTTTAAGTATTTTTTTATACAATTTCAAAAACTCCGAGTTGGTCATGCGGTGTTTTGTTCTTTTGTACTTGATTTGTGGGTCTGGAAAAGTAATCCAGATTTCGTCCACTTCATTTTCAGCAAAAATATGATTGATTAACTCGATTTGGGTACGAACGAAAGCCACATTGTGTAATCCTGTATCGACTGCTGTTTTAGCACCACGCCAGAAACGAGCGCCTTTAATATCAATTCCAACAAAGTTTTTATTAGGGTATCTTTCAGCAAGACCTACAGAGTACTCTCCTTTTCCACAACCTAACTCCAAAACAATTGGATTGTCATTTTTGAAGAATTCCGAATTCCACTTTCCTCTCAAAGGGAATAAATCTCCTACTACTTCTTCTCTTGTTGGTTGAAAAACGTTATTGAAGGTTTCGTTTTCTCTGAATCTTTTTAATTTATTTTTACTTCCCACGATTTTTTCTGAATATTTTACTTCGTACAATTCGACCTAAAGGTCTCGGGTGGCAAAATTAAGGAAATATATAAGACCGTGGGTTATGAGTGCTAATTATTTAATTGCAAAGGTTTATAGTGCAGAATATTTAAGCCACCAGTTGCAGGGATTTAAAAGGATTTTCACTTGTGGATTTAGAACACAGATTGGAGAAATTAAAGAAATTTGTAAAATCTTTTTTCTTTGTGCCAAAGCGGCTTAACGGTAAAATGCACAACAGCAAAAATCGTAGTGTCCTTAGTGAATCCTTAGTGCACTTTGTGTTTAACTCTGCGTCCTTTGCGAAAAATCTTTGTGTACTCTGCGGTAAAAAATTGTGTTTAAAACAATTACTCAGAACATTCTATAGGAAACAGCGTCTCATCATGCTGTGAAATATCCAATCCAATACCTTCTGATTCTTTTGAAACTCGCATTGGAATCATCCAATTGGTTAACTTAAATAATAAATAAGCACCACAAAAAGTAAAAATAGAAACCAATACCAATGCAGCCATATGGTGTCCAAAAACACCCCAACCACCATGTAGTAAACTAGCCTCTTCACCATGTGCAAAAATTGCAGTCAAAATCATTCCCATAATCCCACCTACACCGTGACAGGCAAAAACATCTAATGTATCGTCAAATTTTCGTAACAAACTAGAATGCACTAAATAATTAGAAACCAAAGCGGTTATAAATCCAAAAAACATACTTTCTGGAACTGAAACATAACCTGCAGCTGGTGTAATAGAAACCAATCCTACTACTGCACCAATACAAGCACCCAGTGCCGATACTTTACGTCCGTTCAGTCTATCAAAGAAAATCCATGCCAACATTGCTGCTGCCGAAGCGGTTGTTGTTGTAGCAAAAGCCATTGCTGCCACACCATTTGCCTCTAACGAAGATCCTGCATTGAACCCAATCCATCCAAACCACAACATCCCTGTTCCTAATAAAACAAATGGAATATTCGTAGGTACATGATTACTATTGTTTCTTTTTCCCAAAACCATCACACCTGCAAGAGCTGCAAAACCAGCACTCATATGCACCACAGTTCCTCCAGCAAAATCTTTAACACCAAAGTAAGACCCTAAAATTCCCGTTGGATACCAAACGGAATGACAAAGAGGCGCATAAATAAAAATGGTAAACAAACAGATAAAAAGTAAATACGATATAAAACGTACACGCTCTGCAAATGAACCCGTGATAATCGCTGGTGCAATCACAGCAAACTTCATTTGAAATAAAGCAAACAACATAAAAGGGACCGTTGCAGCAATATTTTTGTGAGGCAGAATATTAACATAATCCATAAAAGCAAATGAAGTAGGGTCACCTACAAAACTGTAAAAACCATCTCCAATATGAACTCCTATTGGTTCACCAAAAGCCAAACTAAATCCAACCACAACCCAGATTAATGTCACCACGCCCATACAAATAAAACTTTGCAACATGGTCGAAATCACATTCTTCTTCCCCACCATTCCGCCATAAAAGAAAGAAAGTCCTGGTGTCATAATCAATACCAAACAACAAGAAGTAAGCATCCAAGCTACATCGGCAGGAACAATTTGGTCTAAAGTACCAAATTGTGTTAAAATTGCATTCGTTTCAGATACCTCAGGCCAGAAAACACCTGCTATACAAACCAAACTAATAATTACAAAGGAAATAACCCAACGTCTCTCAATTTTCATTTTAGTACTTTTACCCTATTAATTAAGGGGGCAAAGTTAAAAATAAATTATTTTTTTTCAATTAAAGCTTGATTTTTTGGCAACAAAAAACATTTTACCTCCAAATTAACAACACAATCTTAATTAGCACAACACAAAATGATTAAAAA
>JAHEBK010000163.1 GCA_024642295.1 Flavobacterium sp.
TGAATCCCCACAAACAATAGTTGCACCAGGCAATGTAATTCCGTTTTCAGGACCTACAACGTGTACAATTCCGTTTTTTTGGTGACCTAATCCCCAGTGTGAAATACCGTATTCAGCTGAGTTATCTTCTAATGCTTGTAATTGATTAGCAGAAAGTGCATCTGCAACAGGTAAGTGTTGGTTTATAGTTGGTGTATTGTGATCCGCAGTAGCAAAAGTACGCTCAGGGTATAAAACCGAAACGCCTCTAGATTTTAAACCTAAAAAAGCTACAGGACTAGTTACTTCATGGATGAAATGACGGTCAATAAAAAAAACGTCTGGTCCATCTTCAATTTTGCGCACCACGTGCGAATCCCATACTTTGTCAAATAATGTAGTACTCATTTTTAATATTTTTTAAGTGTAATTGGTTATACAACAACAGTTAACTGACTGTATTTGTATTAACAAGGATGCAAATTTAAGAAAAAGAAAACGTGTTGTCAATTTCGATTGTACATTATATACGATACCCAAGCGTATTTTACGACTACTAACTCCTTATTTTATTTGAAATATGATTTTTAGACTTCAATCGATTCTTGTTTTTCAAAGGACACAACAATGGATTTTTTTCTTAAATTTAAAAACTAGATTTTATTAATTTCACAATCATTTTAACTAAATCACTTTGTTTGAAAGCATGTTTTATTCAAAACGTTGAAAAAAAATCATATTAAAATCCATTTTACCAAGACTTATTACAACTTTAACTGAACGAAAAAATTGAAATAAAAAAGTGAATACAACATTTTTTATCTCTCAATAAGTCCGTTTTGGAACACGAAATACTACGACATCCAAAAAAAAGATTTTAGGGTATTTTGTTTTTTTTCAAACAAAAAAGAGCAAATATTTTAGATTTTTTTGTTCTTCTTACTAATTAACAATTAACTGATACATTATATTTTTTTTCATTTAAAAAATCTGTTAGGATTGGAAGACTAACAAATTTATTCTCTAATACCATAAACCTATATCTTTAGAAAATCAAGAAGAATTGAAACTTAATTTCTTCAATTACGTAACCGTTTTTTAAACAGAAAAAAAATAAATCAAACTATTTAACAGGTAAAAAAAAGAATATCGCAAAAAACCGCAGCAATAATAATAAATAATTACAATTTGTGTAAAATTTTAATTTTTCTATCTTTGACATAACTAACTAATTACACTTGATAATGAAAGAAAATAAAATAGTTTTTTTGATAATTATAGGTCTAATGTTTCTTTGCAACAATTCTACTTTTGCGCAGCAAAAAAAAGAACTGCAATTGACAGGAGTCGTTTTTGATGAAAATAAGATGACAATACCCTATGCTTCTGTTGGAATTCCTAAAAAAAATATTGGTACTGCAAGTAATGACGATGGAGGCTTTTATATCTTGCTTGATAAAAGCAATTTATTAGATTCACTAGAAGTGTCAAGTATTGGATTTAAAACTTTTAAAATAAAAGTTGAGGATTATTTAAACAGAAAAGAGAAAAATATTATTCTAAAAGAAGACGTCATTTCTCTATCAGAGGTAAAAATAGTGTCGCCAAATAGTATTGTTAAAAATGCTTTAAAGAATCTTAAAAAAACCACATTAAGCTCTAAGCATCAAATAAATCTATTGTACAGGAGATCTTCTGTCGAGAATGGTAAAACACGATTTCTTGTCGAGCATTATCTCAAAATATTTGATTATGGACCTATTGCAAGAACGCTGGATGAAATAGAAATTGCCGAAGCAAGAAAATCCGCTGATTACAGATATGTATTTAGAAAGCAATTATCACATGCCGTAAATGTAATGACCCAAGTTGACCCAATTCGCCAAGGAATTTCATTAAAATCATTCCTATGGAAAAAGATAGATAATACATCCTACGATGGCGAAGAACTTGTAATTATAGAAGGTACTGATAAAGATAATAAAAGAAATAAAATAAAACTTTATATCGGAATTGACACTTATGGAATTTATAAGATGGAATTATCGCGGTTGGATGCTGTTTATATTTATAAAAAACATGATAACGGAAAATTAGTTTTAAGTTATCATAACAGAGAGGCACACTTTAAAGAGGAAATTGATGAGTATAAAAGAATTGCACTTAATTTGAAAACAAACAAAGTTAATTGCGCTTATAGGCAAGAAGTAATAGTTTTAGGTGTTGAGTCAGATAGGAAAAAATTTGATTTAAAAAATCCAATTAATGACAAGAAAGACATTGGAGACTATGAAATTAAATACAATAAATCCTTCTGGGACAACACTAGTTTGCCACCAGAGACTGCATTTTATAAAAAAAGCGTAAAAGAGCTAGAATCTATTTACGGAGTGCCATTAGAAACGCAATTTGATGCTGTAAACAAATAGATAACAACCTGTTGCTATGCAAATTAGAATCGTTAGTTTGAGGCAGATTTAACTAAAAAACAATCATACAACAGGCTATTATATTAGTTAAATAAATCCTTAAAAGTTCTGTTTAAGTTATTGTTTACAAAATATAAATCTTTACAATTCATTTGTTTTGTTGATAACTTCAATGTGTTTTTAGCTCAAAAAAAACTAAATTTGAAATTCTTCTATTTTGTATTTGAATACTTTTTATAATTCAAAAAATCAGCCCTTTAAAGGTTGTGCAAAACTTGAAATTTAACTCGAGCGCTAGCGAACTGGCGAAGCAATTTTTTAATTTGTTTTTTTAAAGTATGTACTTAATTTTCGATACCGAAACTACTGGATTACCTAAGCGTTGGGATGCCCCTATCACTGATTCTGCTAACTGGCCACGTTGTATTCAGATTGCTTGGCAGTTGCATGATGCCATGGGAAATCTTATCGAGCATCAAGATTATTTAGTACAGCCTGATGGTTTTAATATCCCTTATGATGCGGAGCGTATTCACGGGATATCAACTGAATTAGCCCAAGCCGAAGGAATCTCGCTTGCGGAAGTTTTGGAGAAATTCAATATTGCTTTAAGCAAATCCAAGTTTATTGTGGGTCAAAATCTAGGTTTTGATGTCAATATTATGGGGGCGGAGTTTCACCGTATGGGTGTTGAAAGTCCGATGGCGACAATGCCAGTTTTGGATACTTGTACCGAAGTGACTGCATCCTTATTACAATTACCTGGAGGTCGTGGAGGAAAATTCAAATTACCAACACTGACCGAATTACATAGTTATTTATTCAACGTTCCTTTCTCAGAAGCGCATAACGCTACTGCCGATGTTGAGGCAACGACGCGATGTTTCTTAGAGTTAATCCGTAGAAACGTTTTCACGAAAGAAGAACTGGATGTTCCTGCTGATTATTTCACCAATTTCAAGGAAAAAAATCCAAGAGAAATCCAACTCATTGGACTAAAACACATCAATCTAAAAGCGGCTTCGGATAAAATTCGGCAGCAACTAGGTGAAAATGATACCCAAACAGTTTCCAAACAAGACCTTTCGGATAACAAAGCCATTCTTACAGATGTGGCTTTTGCGCATTTGCACAATCATACACAATTTTCGGTTTTACAATCAACTATTGGGATAAATGACATTGTGAAGGCCACAGCCAAATTCAAAATGCCCGCCGTAGCCATGACCGATACGGCGAACATGATGGGTGCTTTTCACTTTGTAAGCGCAGTGATGAGCCATACCAAAGCTGCAGAGGCAAAAAATAAGGAGCTGATTGCAAATGGTGAAGAGCCGACTGAAACCGAAATCAAACCCATTGTAGGTTGCGAATTTAATATTTGCGAAGACCACAAAGACAAAACCAAAAAAGACAATGGCTACCAAGTAGTGCTATTGGCTAAAAATAAAAAAGGCTACCACAATTTAGCCAAAATGGCTTCTATCGCCAATATCGATGGTTTCTATTATGTGCCTAGAATTGACAAAACGGTAGTCGAAAAATACAAAGAGGATATTATTGTACTGTCTGGAAACTTATATGGTGAAATTCCAAGTAAGATTTTAAACATTGGTGAAAACCAAGCTGAAGATGCCTTGATATGGTGGAAAGCACAATTTGGTGATGATTTTTATTTGGAATTGATGCGTCACAACCAAGAGGATGAAAATCGTGTTAACAAAACTATTGTGGCTTTCGCCAAAAAGCATGACGTTAAATTAATCGCGACTAACAATACCTATTACGTTAATAAAGAAGACGCTAATGCACACGATATTTTGCTGTGTGTAAAAGATGGGGAAAAGCAAGCAACACCTATTGGTCGTGGTCGTGGCTATCGTTACGGCTTACCCAATCAAGAATATTATTATAAGTCGGGGGACGAAATGAAACAGCTTTTTGCTGATTTACCCGAAGCGATTACCAACATACAAGAAATCATAGATAAGGTCGAACCGTACTCGTTGTACCGAGACGTTTTACTTCCTAAATATGATATTCCTGATGAATTTGTTGTTGAAGAAGATGAAGCCGATGGTGGCGTTCGTGGAGAAAATAAGTACTTGCGCCATCTCACCATGGAAGGAGCTCGCAGACGTTATACGGATATTACCGAATCCATTCAAGAGCGATTGGACTTTGAACTATTGACCATTTCCAACTCTGGATATCCGGGCTATTTCTTGATTGTACAAGATTTCATTGCCAAGGCACGAGAAATGGACGTTTCCGTAGGACCTGGAAGGGGTTCAGCGGCGGGATCAGCGGTTGCTTATTGCCTCGGAATTACCAATATTGACCCTATTAAGTACGACTT
>JAHEBK010000164.1 GCA_024642295.1 Flavobacterium sp.
ATGATATCTATGCGCATATTTTATTTTCTAGAGTGCAAAGGTACAAAGTTTTAATTTTCAATTTTGTAAAGGAGTCTTTTTGTTTTTTCTTTAGCTAATGATTTGTGAGTTGCTATCATAGACTGAGGAATTTTAATTAATTACACCAAAAAAATAATATCAAAACCTATAAAAAAAACAGTTGCAAAATTGATATTGCAACTGTTTGAATTTATTATCTAATCTGTATTGGTTGTTTATGACCAATCTATGATTGTTAGTTTTTTGTATTTTTTTCTTTATACTGTTTCAGTAATTTTCGATTAAAATCTTCCTCTGCTTTTTTAAGTTTGATGATTTTTACTTTAGGCAAAACACTTTTTAAATCAGCGGTTAGCTTTTTCTTAAGTTTATAAAGCTCTTCATCTGTACTTTCTATTTGGGAAAGCAGTATACTTGCCTCTTTTTCGCTCATTTTGTTTAAATTATTCTCCTGCATTTGATATCTGTAGGTTTTTACTTTTTGATGTCTTATTTCGAATTGTTTGTCATCATAAGCATTATAGATAGGCCAAAAATTCTCAGACTCAGTTGCTGACAAGTCAAGTTCAGTATTAAAAAAACTAATTTTTAAAGATTTAATTTGTTCTTTTTTTTCTTTGATCCCATTTTGGCTGTAGGAACAAAAAGAGAGTAGTAAAAGAATGTATAGTGTGTTTTTTAATTTCATTTTTCGGTTGTATTAATTTTCACCTGAGTATAAATCGATTTCAACTTCATCCACGTCTACAGCAACGGTCTCTTTTAGATGATCAATATCTTCGTCGTCTAATAGGTTAATGATATCGTATTGTGTGATATTAGATTGATAGCTTAGATAGTTTTCAATAGTATTGTCATCGAGCTCTGTTGTTTTGGATATATTCGTAAAGAATATAGGAACTAATAATGCGACAATAAAAACAGCTGCTACCAATAAGACGATGTGTTTTTTGTTTCGGAAAATAGAAATTACTTTTGATTCCTTTTGGGGTAATCGTTGTATTACTTTTTCTGATAAAGTATCAAAATAAAGTTCAGGAGTTATAAATCCAGTACCTATTTTAGGGTTTGTATCTAATTTAAATTCTTTCATGATATTTCTTTGACTATATTTATAGCTAAAGGTTTAATTATTGGTAATGAATGCTTCAATTTTTTTTACAGCATGATGATAAGAAGCCTTTAATGCGCCTACCGATGTGCCTAATATTTCGGATATATCTTCGTATTTTAACTCTTCAAAATATTTCATTTTAAAAACTAATTGTTGTTTTTCAGGGAGAGCTGCGATTGCTTTTTGTAATTTAATTTGAAGGGCATCACCATCAAAATAGCTGTCTGATTTAAGATTGTCGATGGTTTTGTTTTGTAAAGCTTCTGATGAAATTCCATTTTTCTTAGCTTTTTGATTCAAAAAAGTAAGTGCCTCATTTGTTGCTATGCGATACATCCATGAAAAAAGTTTGCTTTCTCCTTTGAAATTTTTTAAGTGTTGAAATACTTTTATAAATGTATTTTGTAAAACATCATCAGCGTCATCATGATTTAAAACAATGTTTCGGATATGATTGTACAAGGGTTTTTGATATTCAAACAAGAGTTTTTGAAACGATTCATTTTGCGTTTTAGGATTCAATAACTGTTCGATAAAATCTTTTTCTTCGAGCAAAATAGGAATAGATTCAGATGTGTTTTTAAATTAATTTTTTTTGAAGTATTGATAGGATTTTTAATCCAAATTAAAATTCAGATTGCTCTTCTTTTTTATCAACACCTTGAATTTTAGCAGGCTCTATTTTTTTAATAATAGGTTTGTTAATTTTTAAGGGTTGTGTTGTAGCAGGAGTTATACTTTCAACAGGTTTTTCTTCTTCTCTAGGTTCATATGTTTCTATACTCGGTTGCGCTTTGGGTGTTGGTACTATCTTAGGTGACAGAGGAATGAAAATTTCAGTTACCCATTTTGACGCATTTTTTATATCATTTCTTCCTTTTGTAAAACTTTCAATATGAGAAATCGCTGGATCTGATTTATGGAGGTTTTTGTTCAAATATGCAAAACCTTTGTCAATTGCTTTTTGAAGATGTGAATAATCGCCATATAATGTGATTTTAACAGCTTCAGTTGAATCTAGTTTACCTGAGTTAATGTCACTGCCAGGGCTGATAAATATTTCTGTCTTTATAGGAAGACAAATTGAAACCTTGGTGATTTTTTTATCCAAATCATAAGAATGGTAAATTACAAAAGGTTTACCGTTAATACTAATATTGTTTTCTTCGCAAAATGCGGTGATTTTAGGGATTACAATTTTAGTGTTTTTATTGACTTTATCAATTTCACATGTGAATGTTTGTGATAAATAGAAGATATTTGGTCTTTTTACCAAACCATTTTCGTTTATGCTGTAAGTATTGATTTCGTAATCTAAAGCTTTGTCTAGATTTTCAAGACTTTTTTCATACATTTCGCCTATAATTTTATTTGGACCACCTTTTAATGCAGCATAAATTTTAAAAAAGAAACTCATTTTTCCTTTGGTTCTCCATGTCACTTTGGTTCCTCCAATGGTGTCTTTGAAACTCCAATTTACAGAAGAAGGACTAGTATTAAAGGTCATTTTTTGAGAAATACTATCGTTTTCCTTTACATATAGTGTTTTCATTTCGCCATTTCCATCGCGACCTTCCCAACTGTAAGAAGCGCCAAGACCAATTGTTTTTTCGGCATATATTACTTTCATTTCTGGATCATCAGTTATCCAAGAACCAAAGTCTTCCCAGTTTTTATAATCATTGATGTAGTTGTAAACAGATGATTTTGAGCTATTGATGATTTTACTTCTTTCAACGTTAAATTCTCCTTTTTGTGTAGCAATAAAAATAGATAAAGCTACTAAGCTGAGTAGAAGTAAAAGAAATAGATATTTTATAATTCTCATAAGATTCGGTTTGTTTACTGTTGTAAAGTTATATATTTTTTGGGTATAATTCGAAAAATACAAAAGTATTTAGATAGTCGCTATGGTTTAGTGTTATTGACGTTTGACTTATTTGGTTACTGTAAAAATATTTTCAAATAAAATTTTGCAGCAGTAAGCTTGTTTTTAATTGGGTATCCTCAAGTTATTTATAATATGTCTTGTAATGATTATATTTGTTGACTTATAGAATGGTAATTAAATAGAAGTTATTATGAATTTAAAATATTGTTTTACGTGGATTTTGTCAATTGTTGGGCTAATTTTTGGTTATGCTCAAAAACCAATTGATACGAATTATTTTGAGTACCAAGTAGAGCAATTCTCGGATATTAAAGTGTTACGTTACCAAATTCCGGGGTGGGAGAAGTTAACATTTAAAGAACAAAAACTAGTTTATTATCTTAATCAGGCCGGGATTTCAGGAAGAGATATCGTATGGGATCAAAACTATAGATACAATTTAAAAATCCGGAAAGCCTTAGAGCATATTTATCTTAATTTCAAAGGTGATAAAACGACTAAAGATTGGTCAAATTTTGAAATTTACTTAAAGCGTGTTTGGTTTTCAAATGGAATTCACCACCATTATTCCAATGATAAAATAAAACCAGAATTTTCTCAACCTTATTTCAATAGTTTATTACAATTGACTAAGACTTTTCTAGAACCTTCTATTGTTGCAATTCTATTTAACGACGAGGATGTTAAAAAAGTAAATTTGGATGAATCCAAAGGATTAGTCGAGGGTTCTGCTGTAAATTTTTATGAAAAAGGAATTTCTCATAAAGAAGTCGAAACTTATTATGCTAAAAAAGCAAGTCCAGATCCAGCAAAACCGTATTCATTTGGTTTGAATTCGAAACTCATTCGAAATAAAAAAGGTCAATTAGAAGAAAAAATATGGAAAAGTAATGGGATGTATGGAGCTGCGATTGATAAAATTATTTATTGGTTGGAAAAAGCAAAAGCTGTTGCAGAAAACAAACCGCAAGCGTATGCTCTTGGGTTGTTAATTCAATATTACAAAACTGGAAGTTTGAAAATATGGGATGATTATAACATTGCATGGCTTCAAGCCACAGAAGGAAATATAGATTACATTAATGGTTTCGTGGAGGTTTATGATGATCCAATTGGATACCGTGGTTCTTATGAATGTATTGTTCAAATTAAGGATTTTGATATGTCTAAAAAAATGGAATTGGTTTCGAAAAATGCGCAGTGGTTTGAAGATAATTCACCTTTAATAACAGCACACAAAAAGAAAAATGTGGTTGGTGTTTCTTATAAAACAATTATTGTGGCAGGAGAAGCAGGTGATGCATCGCCAAGTACACCAATTGGAGTGAATCTTCCCAATGCAGATTGGATTAGAGCATCATATGGTTCAAAGTCTGTTTCGTTAGGAAATATTGTTGAATCCTATTCAAAAGCAAATGCTAAAGGGAGATTAGAAGAGTTTGCGAATGATACTGAAGAAATAGAGTTGGCAAAAAAGTATCATGAAATAGGCGACAAACTGCATACCGCATTGCATGAAGTTGTAGGCCATGCTTCAGGACAAATTAATCCAGGTGTTGGAACGCCAAAAGAAACATTGAAAAGTTATGCTTCCACGTTGGAAGAAGGTAGAGCTGATTTGGTTGCATTGTATTATTTGTATGATTCTAAAATACAAAAATTGGGTTTGGTTGATGATTGGAAAAAAGTTGGAATGGAATCTTATGATAGCTATATTCGAAATGGCTTGTTGTCCCAAT